>DASYBH010000301.1:0-25723 GCA_036500885.1 Candidatus Dormiibacterota bacterium | reverse complement strand
CTCGCGGCCCGTCAGGCCGTCGTAGAACTCCTTGGGCGTCGTGGTCCCGGTCAGCATCTCCAGGACCCGGTTGGCCACCGCGCTCGCCATCACCCGCTCGCCCGCCATCACGGCCAGCAGGCTGGAGACGATCGAGTCGGGTCTGGAGTCCTTGAGGATGTAGCCGCTGGCACCCGCCTTGAGCGCCTGGATCACGTGGTTGTCCGCCTCGAACGTGGTCAGCAGCAGGACCTTGACGGCGGGATTGCTGGTCGCGATCTGGCGGGTTGCCTCGATCCCGTCGAGGTTGGGCATCTTCAGGTCCATCAGGACCACGTCGGGCTTCAGCGTGCCCGCCAGCTTGACCGCCTCGACGCCGTCGCCGGCCTGGCCGACGATGTCGACCCGGGGATCCTCTTCCAGGAGCCGCGCCAGACCAACCCGGAAGAGCGTCTGGTCGTCGGCGATGAGCACCCGAACCATGGGTGAGTTCGTGGTCACGTGGCATTCTCCTTGGCTGCTCGGGGAACGACAGCCTTCACGGTGGTGCCACCGATCCCGTTGCTGGACACGTCCAGCTCGCCTCCGAGCAGCACCGCACGCTCGTGCATTCCCATCATGCCCATGCCCTGGCGGCGCGGGCCGGTGGTGGTGGGCAGTCCACGGCCGTCGTCCCGCACCGTCAGCTCGACCCCTTCGCCGTTGGCGGCGAGGAGCACGTCCACGCGCGCCGCTCCGCTGTGCAGGCGGACGTTGTTCAGGGCCTCCTCGACGATGCGGTACAGGTTGTGAGCGGTGGCCGACGAGAGCCTCGACGGCCATTCGGACGAGACTCGGAGCATGGAGCGGATGCCGGTGGACCGCTCGAATCGGGTCACCAGCGTCCGCACCTGGTGGACGAAGCCGTTCTCGGTCGACGGTTCCTCGCGCAGGTCGTAGAGGACCTGCCTCAGGTTGTTGAGCACCTCACGGGTCGACTCCTGGAGGCTGTCCACCTTCTGGATGACCTGGTGCTGGCCGGCCTGGTCGAGCTTGAAGTTCTCCATGTCCACGACCATCAGGGTCAGGATCTGGGCGACGGAGTCGTGCAGCTCACGCGCAAGCTTGCGCTTGACCTCGCTCTCGGCCCGGCGCGTCAGCTCCGTCAGGCCGCCGCCATCGGAGGCCGGCGGTCGTTCGGCCTGGCTTCGGCCGAGCTCATCGAGCTCCGACGAGAACGACAAACGAACAACAGCCTCCTATGCGCCGCACCCAGTCCCTCGCGGCCTATCTCACACCTTGGGAAACTCGAGCACACAAGAGGTCCGGTTCCTGACCATTTCAGCAGCTGACCCCCCGCTGACTGAGCAATATGAACTAAACCGCTTGGGAATTCCCCCGTCAATGGTCAGAATTGACCATCTTTGGCATCGACGCGTCGAAGGGAGGCTCTTGCCCGAGCGCCCCGAGTCCTCAGGTCGCTCGATCCCGGTCGCCCGGCCGAGGAGGACGCGCGACCCCGCCCGGCGTTACCAGTGGGGTAGTGGTACCCCATGTGGGACAAAAGTCCCATACGATTGGTCTGGCCGGCAGCGCATGCTGGCCTCACACTTACTGGTTATGGGGAAAGGGAAAGTAATGGACAGGAGGCGTCGCGGGATCATCTTCTACCGGGTGGTCCTCCCCGGGTTCACCCTGGTGAACCTCGGGCTCGGCGTGCTGACACTGATGGGCCTCAAGCCCATGGGCGTCACGGGCTACATGGAGCTCTTCACGGGCGTGTTCTGTTGCGGAATCGCGGGCTGGCTCGCCGGCGCGGGCTGGTCGAAGTCCTACTGGGGTTCGGCCATGGAGCGGCAGGTCACGGCCTGGCGGCGGATCGTGGATGCGATGTTCCGCTGGATCGAGGAGGCCCCGGTCCCGGCCGACTCGCTGCGGACCCTCAAGCGCTCCCTCGACGAGACCCTGGTCACCAAGTAGCGATCGTGGGCCTTCGGGCCCACCCTGTTTTCACGCGTGACGTACCGGAGGGTCATCTATGCGCCAACATTCAGCGTGAGTGGTGGTGGAGATGGCCCTCTGCCCGGTCACCGTCGGCCGGGAGGCCGAGATGCAGCGGTTGGCGGAGGCGCTCCAAGGCGCCCGGGCGGGCCAGAGCCGTACGGTCGTCGTCACGGGTGACGCCGGGCTCGGCAAGACGCGACTGGCCGCCGACCTCCGCCGGCTCGCCGGCGAGCAGGGCATGGCCGCCATGTGGGGCGGCTGCTCGGAGGCGGAGCTGTCGCTGCCGTATCTCCCGTTCCTGGAGGCCATCGGCAACCACCTGGCGCAGGCCGACCTGACGGCCCTCCGGCCCCAGGTCGCCGCCTACCGCGAGCTTGCCTGGCTCTTCCCCCAGCTGGGCCTGGAGGAGCCGCCCCGCGACCCGAGCGATCCGGTGCAGGGCAAGATGCGCCTGTTCGAGGCGGTCCTCGCCCTGCTCCGCACCTGCGCGCAGCCGGCCGGTCTGCTGCTGGTCCTGGAGAACCTGCACTGGGCGGACGCCTCCAGCCGCGAGCTGCTGGAGTACCTGGTGCGGCGGCTGCTCGGCGCGCGCGTCATGCTCCTGGTCACCTGCCGCCTCGACGGACTGGACCGGCGCCACTCGCTTCGGGTGGCGGTGGACCAGTGGCGGCGGGCCGGGCTGGTCGAGCGTGTCGACCTGTCACCGCTGACCACCGACCGCGTCGGCGAGATGATCCGGGCCACGGTCGGCATCGAAACGGTCGGGCTGGAGGTGCGCCGGCTGCTGCGCGACCGCAGCGAGGGCAACCCGTTCGTGCTGGAGGAGATCCTGAAGGAGGCGCTGGACCGCGGCGCGGTGTCGCGTCACGACCCGGTCTGGCGGCACGAGTCCCTCCAGCGCCTGCGCCTGCCTCGCACCGTGCGCGACAGCGTCCTGGGGCGCCTGGCCCACCTGCCGGAGGAGGCCGCCGAGGTGCTGCGGTGTGCCTCGGTGCTCGGTCGCTCCTTCGACTACCCGCTGCTGGTGGCGATCTCGGGATGCGCGCCACCGCAGGTTCAGGCCGCGTTCCGCACGTGCGTCCAGCAGCAGCTGCTGGAGGAGGACCCCGACGTCGACGGCCAGTATCGCTTCCGCCACTCGCTGACGCGGGAGTCCGTGTACGACGACCTCCTGGCGCCGCAGCGGCAGGACCTCCACGCGGCGGCGGCGGAAGCGCTGCGCGCCCGCCCCGGCACCCCGGACGTCGAGCTCTGCCAGCACCTGCTGGCGGCCCGCCGGGAGCAGGAGGCGGTGCCCGTGGGCCTGGCGGCGGCCGAGCAGGCGATGCGCACCCACGCGTACCAGGACGCCGTCCGCCTGTACGAGCGCATCCTGCCGCTGGTCGACGACGACGCGAGGCCCGCCCTCGTCTGCAGCATGGGGATGGCCCACCTCCTCGGCGGCGACGTCGCCAGGGCCGAGGGCCTCCTCGTCTCCGGAGTGCGCGCGCTGGAGCTCCTCGGGCGGAACCGCGCTGCCGCGAGCTACCGGCTGTGGCTGGGCCGGTGCCACCGCGAGCGCAACCGGCCCGACCTGGCCGCGGCGGAGTACGAGGCCGCCCGCGCCGTGCTGGAGCCCGGCGGGCCGGGCGAGGACCTCGCGCTGGCCTACGTGCGCCTGGCCAGCGCCGCGATCTTCGACCTGGACGGGGCCAGGACCGTCGAGATGGCCGAGCGCGCGATCGAGATCGCGACCGAGGCGGGCGCCGACGCGCCCCGGATCTGGGCCTACAGCTACCTGGGGCTCGGCCTCATCCAGCTCGAGCGGGTCGCCGAGGGTCTCGCGGCCGTGGACCGCAGCCAGCGGGAGGCCGCCGCGGCCGGGCTGAACGTGATCGCGTCGACAGCGCTGTCCAACGGGATCTGGGCGCGCCTGCAGCAGTTCCGGCCGCTGGAGGCGCTCGAACGCGTCGCCGCGCTCAAGGCGATGCAGGCGGGCAGCATGGCCCAGCTCCAGGCGCTGCGCGCCGAGGGTGGCGTGCACCTCTGGGGTCTCGGCCGCCCCGCCCGCGCGCTGCAGGCTCTCGAGGAGGCGCTGGCGCTGGCCCGGGACTGGCAGGCGACCTACCACGTCAACTGGCTGCAGGTGCAGCTCGCGATCGCCCACCTCCAGCTCGACCACCTGGACGTCGCCCGCCAGCTCCTGCCCGACCGCAAGGTCGCCAGGGAGGGCCAGGACCGCGTGGACGAGCTGTGGGCGGAGATCAGGCTGAGCCTGGACTCGAAGCTGCCGGAGGCCGCCCTGCCCGGCGCCGGGGAGGTCCTGCGCGGCGGGACGTGGCCGATGCGCGTGCAGCTCTTTCTGAGCGACGTCGCGGCTGAGGCGCTGGTGGCCGCCGGTCGCGCCGGCGACGCCCAGACGCTGGTCGACCGGATGGTGGCGGGCGGCGCCGCCCCCGGCCATCCGTGGCTCCTGCGAATGCAGGGTCGCGTGGCCGCGGTCGCCGGACGGCCGGACGAGGCGACGGACCGCCTGCGCGGTGCGGCCGCCGCGTTCGGCGCCGCCGGGCTCCGGCACGAGGAGGCGCGGACCCGTCTGGCACTGGCCGCGGTGCTGGCCGAGACGGGCGCCGTGGAATCGGCGCAGGGCGAGCTGCGGGCGGCGCTGGAGAGCGCCGAGGAGCGCGGCGCGGCCTTCGAGGCCAGGGCGGCGCGCGAGGCGCTGACCGCCCTCGGCTCCCAGACGACCACCGTCGAGCGCGTGAAGCAGGCGCTGGAGGCCCTTCACAGGCCACAGGAGCTCGCCCACGCGTCCCTGCGCCACCTGGTGGGCCTGGAGGCGGACAGGGACGGAGCGCGACTCAGGGCCCTGCTCGTGGAGCAGATGGGCCAGCTCGTGAGCTCGCCGGACAGCCGCGAGCACGAGGCCGGCCAGCTGCTGGTCGACTACTACCTGCGCAGGGTCGGCAGCCACGAGGTGATCGCCGAGCGGATGCACCTGACCCGGGCGACGTTCTACCGCCGGCTGCAGCTGGGTCTCAGCCTCCTGGGCGAACGTCTCACCACGATGGGCTGATCCGAACCCCCGGTGGGAGGGGGTATCACGACCGGCCCGGCCTGATTTTGATACCGCGCCGGTACTGTGGGTGGAACGGTTTCCGGGGGAGGCTGTCGCCATGGCCCAGCCCACCCCGACGGTAACGACCGGAGCGACGGATCCCCCCGGCCTCGCAGGCGGACGACCGCACGGGTCGAACGGGCTGGGCCTTCCATCACCGCTGCTCCACGAGTGCGAGCGGCGGGTTCGGGCGGAGGTCGCCCGCGAGCTCCACGACAGGGTCGCCCAGCCGCTGTCCGCGCTGGTGATGCTGCTGGAGGAGCTCAGGCGGGATCCCGGCGACAGGCGCCGCCTGCTCCGCCGCATCGACACCGTTCAGGACCAGGTCCGAACCGCGCTCTCCGGCCTGCGCGAGGTGCTCTGCGTGCTGCGCGAGCAGGAGTGGCTGGACGACGGCCTGACGAGCCGGCTGCGCGGCGAGCTGGAGGCGGTCGCGATCCGCCATCCGCACCTCCACCTGCGGCTGCGGGTGTCGCCCCGATGGCCGGCGGTCGTCCGGTCGCGCGTCGCCGACCACCTGCTCCAGATCGTGCGCGAGGCCGTCAACAACGCGCGGCTGCACGGGGGCGCCAACCGGATCGAGGTGGGCCTCGGCGTGGGTGGACGGCGCGTGGAGGTCGTCGTCAACGACGACGGCCGGGGATTGGAGGGGCGCCGGCCGCAACCCGGGATGGGACTGCTCGGGATGCACGAGCGCGCAACGCTGCTCGGCGGTCGCCTGCTGCTGGGCGACCGCCCCGGGGGTGGGACACGAGTCAGGGTCAGCGTTCCGAGGGAGGTGCTGGGATGACCGCGGCAGCCGCCGAGTCGACAGAGAGCGTTCGCGTCCTGATCGCGGACGACCAGACGCTGTTCCGCAGCGGGCTGGCGAGGCTGCTCGCCACCCAGCCCGGCCTGCGAATCGTCGGCGAGGCCGGCAACGGGGCCGAGGCCGTCCGGCTGGTCGAGCGCCTGAGCCCCGACGTCGTGCTGATGGACATCCGCATGCCGGAGGTCGACGGCATCGAGGCGACCCGCCAGATCGTCCGCTCCCGGCCGGGGGTGCGCGTGCTGATCCTGACGTCCTTCCACACGGATGCGTACGTGCTCGAGGCGCTGCGCTCCGGCGCCAGCGGCTACGTCCTGAAGGACTCGGCGGTGGAGGCGATCGCATCCAGCATCCAGGCGGTGCTGAGCAGCGAGCGCGTGATCTCCGGTCCGATCGCCCAGCGGATGATCGGGATGCTGACCGGCGAGACGCCGACCCGCGAGTTCTACGACGGTCTGACGGCCCGTGAGGTCGAGGTGCTGAAGATGATCGCCTCGGGGATGCCGAACAAGCGCATCGCGTACAAGCTCGGGATCAGCGAGAAGACGATCCGCAACCACATCAGCCACATCTACGAGAAGCTCCAGATCTACGACCGCTCGCAGGCGGTTCTCTACGCGGTCCGCAAGGGCCTGGTCGACCTGTAGCGCCGCCATCCCCCCTCTCTCTCCGTCCGGGAGGGGCCGGCTTCGGCCGGCTCCTCCCACGTGTCCGGCTCAGGTCGGAGCTGAGCTGTGGCGGGCAACGATTCGGAGCATGGCGGCCCGCTCGGCCTCGGCGAGGTTGAGATCGGCCGATCTGCGCGCTGCGGCGGCAGGCAGGTTCCGTGCGGCCTCCTCGCGGCCGGCCGCACGCAGGAACGCGGCGAGGAAGCGGCGCCGGAACAGCGACAGCAGGGCACGCTGCACCGCAGGGCCGGGCACGGCCGCTGCGGCGAGCACCAGCCAGGCGTCGGCGACGTCGGCGCCGGCGGGGCCCCGGCCGCCGCTGCTCCAGTCGATCACCACGGGACCCGTTGGGGAGAGCAGCACGTTGCCGGGATGGAGGTCGCCGTGCACCACCACGTCACCGCGAGCCGGGTTGCCGAACGCCTGTCGGAGGCCATCCGCGGCGGGGATGCGATGGAGGTCCCGGTGCAGGGCGGCGAGCGTGCGGGCGTGCCGTCCGACCCGCCACGGGTGGGCGGCCAGGTCGTCGAGCATCGTCGGGCCGGGGACGCGCTCCAACACCATGCCGTCGGGCCGAAGCTCGAACACCTCGGGAACGGGGTACCCGGCCGAACGGACGAAGCGCATCAGCGCGACCTCCGCCTCCAGCGGCCGCGTCTGGCGAGGGCGGCGCAGCAGCCGGCCGTCGCCCAGGTCGATCAGATCGGCGTCGCGGCCGGAGGCGAGCACGATCTCGGCGGGCACCCCGGCAATCTATCACCGCGCCGTCACGCCAGCCAGGAGCTCCTCCGGCGATGCCGTCGACGTCTCGCGGTGCAAGCTTCGTGTGGTTCATCCAGGCACAATTAACTTGGTGGGTCGCAAGCACCTCCTGAACCTGGACGGCACGCTGGTCGACGGGCTGCAGCCCGGGCTCAGCCTGGAGCAGACGGTCGAGGGTCTGCGCTGGATGATGCTCAGCCGTGCCTTCGACGCCAGGGCCACCGCCCTCCAGAGGCAGGGCAGGCTCGGCACCTTCAGCCCGGTGAAGGGCCAGGAGGCCAGCGTCGTCGGGACCGCGCTGGCGCTCGACCCCGCGACCGACTGGATCGCCCCCTCCTACCGCGAGCTGCCCGCGCTGGTCCGGCACGGACACCCGCTGGAGCGGGCCCTGGCCGGCTCCATGGGCAAGCTGGCGGCGTCCCGGATCCCGGACGACGTGCTCGTGCTGCCCAACCAGGTGGCGCTGGCCACCCAGCTCCAGCACGCGGTCGGTCTGGCCTGGGGCCTGAAGCTGCAGCGCAAGCCCGGGGTGGTGATGGCGTACTGCGGCGAGGGCGCCGCCAGCGAGGGCGACTTCCACGAGGCCTGCAACATGGCCGGGGTGCGGAAGGCCCCGATCGTGTTCGTGCTGATGAACAACCAGTGGGCGATCTCGACCAGCCGCGAGGCGCAGAGCGCCGGCGAGTTCTACCGGCGCGCGGAGGGCTACGGCTTCCCCGGCGTGCCGGTGGACGGCAACGACCTGCTGGCGGTGTACGACGTCGCCGCCGGCGCGGTCGAGCGGGCCCGGCGCGGCGACGGCCCGTCCCTGATCGACTGCCTCACCTACCGCCTGAGCTTCCACAACACGACGGACAATCCCCGCGCCTACCTGCCCGAGGGCTGGCTGGAGCGGGCGGAGCGCGAGGACCCCATCCCGCGCGTGCAGGGCTACCTCGCCCGCCGCGGCCTGTGGGACGAGGCGGCATGTGCGGCGATGGAGGGTGAGATCGCCGAGCAGATCGACGCCGCGGTCGAGGCGGCGATGGCGATGCCGGCGGCACGCTCGAGCGATGTCTTCGAGAACGTGTACGCGGACCTGCCCGAGCGGGTGCGGCGCCAGCGAGAGGAGCTGGCCCGGCTGGCGGGGCAGGACGGGAACGCCTGATGGCGGAGCGCGTGGCCGAGCTGAACATCGTCGAGGCCATCCGGGACGCCCTCGCCTTCGAGATGGAGCACGACGAGCGCGTGATCCTGCTCGGCCTGGACGTCGGCCGGCTGGGCGGCGTCTTCCGCACCACTCAGGGGCTGCTGGAGCGCTTCGGCCCGGAGCGCGTGGTCGACACGCCGCTCGCGGAGGGCGGCATCGTGGGCAGCGCGCTCGGCCTGGCGATCAGCGGGCTGGTGCCGGTGGCGGAGATCCAGTTCCTCGGGTTCACCCACCAGGCGTTCCACCAGATCGGACCGCAGCTGGGGCGCTACCGGTTTCGCAGCCGGGGCCGCTACCACGCGCAAGTGACGATCAGGGCGCCCTTCGGCGGCGGCGTGCGCACGCCGGAGTTCCATCCGGACGCCGTCGAGGCGCAGTTCGTCCAGACGCCGGGCATCAAGATCGTGTGCCCGTCGACCCCCGCGGACGCGCGCGGCATGCTGCTGGAGGCGATCCGCGACCCGGACCCCGTCCTGTTCCTGGAGCCCCAGCGCCTCTACCGGAAGAGCCGGGAGCAGGTGCCGGCCGACGGCACGACGGTGCCGTTCGGCCGTGCGCGGATCGTCCGGCAGGGAACCGACGTGACGCTGATCGCCTGGAGCGCCGCCGTGGAGCTGTGCGAGCGGGCGGCGGTGGAGCTGGCGGCCGAGGGCTGCTCGGCGGCCGTCCTCGACCTGCGCACGCTGGTGCCGCTCGACGTGGAGACGCTGGTGGCCGAGGTCACGCGCACGGGTCGGGCGGTGGTGGTGCACGAGGCCCCGCTCTCCGCTGGCTTCGGCGCCGAGATCGTGGCGACCCTGCAGGAGGAGGCGTTCTACGCCCTGGACGCCCCGATCGCCCGGGTGACGGCGTGGGACACGCCGTACCCGCCGGGCTCGGTCGAGGGGTGGTACCTGCCCACGGTCCGCCGGGTGGTGGAGGCCGCCCGCCGAACCGCGTCCGCGTAGGCCCGTCAGCCCGGCACGATCGGCGTGTCCGTCGCGATGCGCCTGATCGACGGCACATGCCTGTCCAGCTGGCCGGGCTCGAACCGGCACAGGCCTGACGCGTACCAGAGCTCGCCGGCGGGGGAGCCCTCGAGCTTGTAGGAGCCGTCGGGGAGGAAGCACGCCCAGCCGTCGGCGAGGGGGAGGAGGGTGGCGCGCAGCGTGCCCGGGTCGACGTCCCAGCAGCAGACCGCGCCATCGACGGCTCCCGACCAGAGCTGCCGGCCGTCGGGGCTGAAGGCCACGCCCCACACGCCGCCCGTGTGCCCGTCCAGCCGGCTCACCCGGTGCCCGGTCTCCACGTCCCAGACCAGCACCACCCCGTCGTCGACGCCGGCCGCCAGGCGCCGGCCATCCGGACTGTACGCAACGCTCCTCACGCGCCCGTGGCCCTCCAGGCGGCTCGCCTGGCGCCCGGTCTCCACGTCCCACACCACGACGACCGCGTCGCCGCCACCCGAGGCGAGCCGGCCTCCATCGGGGCTGAACGCCACCCTCCGCACCCCGTCGCCGTGGCCCGCCAGGCGGTGGAGCGGCCGTCCGGTGAGCGCGTCCCACACCAGCACCACCCCGTCGCCGTCGGCCGAGGCGAGCCGGCGGTCGTCGGGGCTGTACGCGACGCTCCGCACGGCCCGCTGGTGGCCCTCCAGGCGGAGGAGCTCCCGTTCGGCCGGCACGTCCCACACCACCACCCACCCCTCGCCGCCGCCCGTCGCCAGCCGCTGTCCGCCGGCGCCGTACGCGACGCTCCGCACCCCGCCGCGGTGGCCCTCCAGACGTCCCACCCGCCGCCCGCTCTCCACATCCCACAGCAGCGCCACCCCGTCGTCGCCGCTGGACGCCAGCCGCAGGCCATCCGGGCTGATCGCGACAGTCCGCACCGCGCGGCTGTGGCCCTCCAGCCGGCTGGCCAGACGCCCGGTCCGCGCGTCCCACACCAGCACCACCCCGTCCTCGCCACTGGACGCGAGCCGCCGGCCGTCCGGGCTGATCGCGACACTCAGCACCCACCCGCCCCGGCTCCACAGGCTGCCCACCTGCTGACCGCTCTCCACGTCCCACAGCAGCACCGTCGAGTCGTCACCGCCGGTCGCCAGCCGCCGGCCGTCAGGGCTGTACGCCAGGCACCGGATCGCCCTGTCGTGGCCCTCCAGACGGTGCACCTGCTGCCCGGTCTCGACATCCCACACCAGCACCGAGCGGTCGCCCTCGTCACCGCCCGTCGCCAGCCGCCGGCCGTCGGGGCTGTACGCCACGCTCCGGACCCAGTCGGAGTGGCCCTCCAGCCCGCTCACCTGCCGGCCGCTGTCCACATCCCAGATCATCACCACCCAGTCCCTGCCGCCCGTCGCCAGCCGGCGCCCGTCGGGGCTGTACGCCACGCTCTGCACCTCGCTGCGGTGACCCTCCAGCCTGCCCACCACCTGCCAGCTCTCCGTGCTCCACACCAGCACCATCCGGTCGTCCCCTGCCGACGCGAGGTGGCGCCCGTCCGGGCTGTAGGCCACGCTGCGCACCACCCCGTGGTGGCCGTCCAGCCTCGCCGCCGGCTGGCCGGTCTCGACGTCCCACACGACCACCCCGGCACCTCCGCCGGACGCCAGCCGCCGGCCGTCGGGGCTGTACGCCACGCTCTGCACCTCGCCGCCGTGCCGCAGCCGGCCGACCAGCCGGCCGCTCTCCACCTCCCACAGCAGCGCCGTCCGATCCCGGCCGCCCGTCGCCAGCCGCCGGCCGTCGGGACTGTAGGCCATGCTCCACACGCCGCCCCTGTGCCCCCTCAGCGAGCGCAGGTGCCGGCGGGTCCGCGCGTCCCAGAGCAGCACCGCCCCGTCCGCGTTGCCGCAGGCGACGAGCTCGCCGTCCGGGCTGAACGCGATCGAGCCGATCGGCTGGTGGCTCGCCAGGATCTGGGCCTCGACCGGACCGCCCGGCATCGCCGCGCCCCACGTGTCCAGCCCGTCCAGCGCGCCCGGGTCCAGCCGCGCCCCGGCGAGCGCCGCCCGGCGCCAGGTGGTCCGGCCCAGCCTGGCGCCGCGGAGGTCGGCGCCCAGCAGCCGGGCCCTCGACAGGTCCGCGCCCCGCAGGTCGGCCTCGCGCAGGTCCGCGCCGTCCATACCGGCGCCGCTCAGGTTGGCGTCCACCAGGTTGGCGCCCGACAGGTTCGCCCCGGCCAGCTGCGCCTGGCTGAGATCCGCCTCGTGGACGTCCGCGCCCCGCAGGTTCCGCCCGGCCAGGTCGACACCCCGCAGGTTCTGCTCGGCGAGCCTGGCCGGCTCCGCGGGCAGCTCCCCGAGCCGGTCGAGCACGAGCAGCGCGTTCGTCTTGGCGACCTCCCCGGCCGCCCCGCTGCCCAGCACGTCGCGCGCCCAGGCGACCGCCACCTCCCGGCCGGCCAGGTCGGCGAAGAACTCCGCCATCAGCGTCGAGGCCTCCCGCCGGTCGAGCACCGCCGGGCTCCCCCCGGTGAGAACCGCGCTCGCGGCGTGGTTGGCGACCAGCCACTCCATCACCGAGCGGTGCACGAACCTGAACGCCCCCTCGTCGTCACGCACCAGCAGCGTGCTGGAGCCGACCGCGTGAAACACCTCCGCCGGGTTCATGCGCAGCGCCGGCAGCTGGTCGACCGCGGCGGCGAGCGCGGCGGTCAGGTCGGCCGCCGGCAGCGTGCCCTCCGGCCTCGGCCACAGCTCCAGGGCCAGTCGCGTGGCCGCCCGCCAGCGGTCCTCGACCGACAGCGTTGGGGCCGCGCCCCGAGGGTGCGACCGCCGGTACTCGTGCTCCAGCCACCGCTGCAGCAGCAGCCGGTAGAGCTCGGCCGCGCTGATGCTGGTCCGGCGCTCCCTGACCTGCTCCAGCTGCTGCTCGTCCAGGCTCGCGATGAAGCTGAGCAGCCGGGGGTTCCGCGACAGCTCCGGCAGGTCGCGCACGCCGGCGATCAGGTCGAGCAGCCGCTCCGCACGCGCCTCGTCGCCCTGGAAGCGCTTGACCAGGAGATCGCGAATCGTCCGCTCGTCGAGGTCCTGGAGCTGGATCACCCGCCGGCCGGGGAGCTGGTCCACCCTGGCGCCGAGCGCGGTCCTGACCTGGTGCGCGCTCTGGAAGTGCTGGGTCCGCGACGTGACCACCACCTTGGCCTGGCCCTCCGCGGCCGAGATCAGCGTCTGCAGGTGCTCGGCGGCCCGGTCGTACGTCACGCGGAGCGCGAGCTCGTCGTAGCCGTCGAACAGCAGCGCGATCCGGCCCTCGCGGAGCATGTACCGGAACCGGGCCAGGCTGAACGAGTCCTCGCCGGCCGCGGCCATGTGCGCCGCGACCAGCTCGTCGAGCGTGCGCGCCTTCTGGAGCGCGCCCAGCTCGATCAGCACCGGGACCAGGTCCGGCAGCTCGTCGGGGAGCCGGCGAGCCAGCTCGCGCAGCAGGAACGTCTTTCCGGTGCCGAAGCTGCCCAGCACGAGGACGAACCGGCCGTGCCACGAGCTCAGCCAGGAGACCAGCGCCGCGAGAGCGTCCGCGTGCACGGCCTCGTCCCCGTCCTGGAGGACGTACCGCTGGGGCACGTACAACCCGGGCGGGTACAGCGGGTCCGCCGACAGCCTGGTTCGCAGCCTGTCCACGTAGCCGCGCAGGTCGAGGAGTCCCTGGTACTCCATGAAGCTGACCAGCCGGACGCCGCGCCGCCTGGCCAGCTCGACCAGGTCGTCCGGCGCGCGGTCCCCGCCGTAGATCAGCTCGGACTGCACCAGCGGGTCGGCCTCCCGATAGCGATCGTGGACCTCGGCGGCGAAGCGCTCCACGTCCTCGCGCCTGACGCCCCGCTCGGAGCCGCCCACCGGCCGCTGGCGGGCGGCGAGGTCGCCCGCCACCGTGACGCGGAGGTACCCCAGCCCCGACCCGTACGACCGCACGCGGGTCACCTCGGCATCGCGGTCGCGCAGGCGGCACACCTGCGCCACCCGGTCGAGGAAGTCGTCCCGCCGTTCCCCGAGCTCGGCGTCGATCCCCTTGACCGGCCGGTCGTCGGGAGGCTCCGACGGGCGGCTGCGCCGTGGGATCGGGATCGTCCCGCGCCAGTCGCGGCCGTCGTCGCTGATCCGGGTGTCGCCGACCCAGCGGCGAAGGTCGGGCTCGTAGCGGCGGGCCCAGCGGGTGATCGTGCCGTCCTCGATCCTGACCACCTGGTACTGGTCGGGCCCCTCGTGCGGGCGACCGGCGGCGCCCCCCGCCGGCAGGACCGGCAGCCAGCCGGCCAGCCGCCCAAGGCGGGCGCCATCCGTGCGGCCATGGAGGAGAAGGTCCAGGTGCGGGGCCAGCAGCCGCTCCAGGTCGTCCGCGTCCCGCAGGTTCCCGGCGTCGTCAGCGCCGCGCAGCACGTCGTGGTGGACGAGGCCGATGCGGAGCCAGCGCCGTCGTTCGGACTGGCGGAGCCGCTCCGCGAACCAGCGCAGCTGCGCCTCGCCCACCCAGCCGTGATGGTCGCCGTCGCGGTGGCTCTCGGCCATGGTGGAGTTGAGGGCGGCGACCACGACTCCGAGCTCCGGCAGGTCGACCAGTGTCCACGGCTCGTCGACCGGAAGAGCCCGTGACGGCTCGCCGCGATGGAACCGGGCGAGCAGCGTGGCGAGATGCTCCCACTTCGGCCAGTACGGCGCCACCGGGTCCTCCTGGTCCGCCTCGCAGCGCAGGAAGTACGCCTCGCACGCCCTGCGGTTCACGTCGTGACTGCCGGGCACGATCGCGAAGCGCCGGGACGGCAGGTCGAGGACGCGACGCAGGTCATCCAGGAAGCGCTGCGCCTGCGCGAACTCCGTGCGCAGGCCCCGCTCGGCCAGGTCGCCGGCCACGGCCACGAGCTCGGGGGCCACCCCGTCGCGCGCTCTCAGCTCCCCGAGGTCCTCGAGCAGCCCCGCGAGGAGGGGGTCCGGGCTGTGGCCGCCAGACGTCTGGCCAGCTCCGCCGCCGGCGTCGAGCCGGCCGAACCGGAGGTCCGACAGGTGCAGGAGCGTCAGCGCGCCACCGCTCGGGCGGACGCCGTCCGCCGGCAGCAGGAGGGCCGTGAGCGGCGCCCACCGGCGGGCCAGCACGTCGATCGGGATCATCCAGCCGACCCGCGCCGCCGGGTTGCGCGGATCCTGGGCCACGACCATGCCCACCACCGCCCCCACCTGCTCGTCCCACACGGGGGCGCCGCTGAAGCCACGCTCGACCGCGTAGCCCTGGGCGCTCAGCCCCTCGAGCTGCACCCACTCCCAGCGGGGACCGGCAGGTCCGCGCATGGCGCCGGCCGCCTCCCTGCCGCCGGGCGGCTCGGACGGGAAGCCGTGGCAGCGAAAGCGATGGTCGAGGACGGACGCCGGCTGTCGCAGAGGAGCGCGGACCATGCCGTCCGGCAGCTCGGCGTCCACACGAAGCACCGCCAGGTCCCCGCTCTCGTCCGCCTGCACGGGGAACCAGCCACCGGGTGCGACCGTGGCGCTCAGCCGCCCTCGGGCCGGCCAGGCGGGGAAGTCGAGGACGACCCGGCCGCTCGGCGCGGCGGCGCCGAGCACGCCGGCCACCACGTGCGCGCACGTGAGGACGTGGCGATCGTCGACCAGCACCCCGGCGCCGGCCGGGGCGTCGCCACGCCACAGCCGGGCCAGCCACGGCCAGCGGTCAGGCCCGCCCCCCGGGTTCACAATTCGTCGGCGCCATCGTCGCCGGCGGGCTGACCGGCCGCCGGGTCCCGCCAGGTCAGGCGCACCTTGAAGTGCCCCTGGGCCTCCGTCGACGCGATCACGGCGCCGGCCCTGCCGTTGAGGCGGATGCCGAACTCGACGACCGCCTCCGCCGGCCGGCGCGGCAGCGACTCGATCGTCTCGACGAGCGCCTGGGCGGTGGGCCTGATCACGTCGAGGGCGTCGCGAAGCGTGTTCGCCGCCCGCCCGGCGAGCTGGCCGGCGGCGGAGGCGCGCACGAAGCCGGGCTCCTCGTCGTCGATCTCGACGACCACGGCCGACCGATCTCCAGCAGCGAACTCGACCAGGCTCTTCACGCCGTCACCAGCGCCCCCTCACCATGGTCGGTCAATGATGGCACGCCCGCGGCGCGGGACGGGTCGCTGCGGGCGTGCTTCCTACCCTCAGTCGCCGTTCGCGCGGCCCAGCAGGCGGATCGAGCCCTGTTCGGGCCGCAGCCAGACCTGGTCGTGCGGCTTGACGGCGAAGTCCGTGCGTGTCGCCACCTTCAACGACTGGGCGCCCAGCGCCAGCGTCAGCAGCAGGTGCGAACCCAGCGGCTCCACCACGCCGACCTCCGCGGGCAGGGCGCCGTCGCCAGCCTCGTGCGAGACCTCGATCCTCTCGGCCCGCACGCCGACCGCGACCTCCTCGCCCGACCGGAAGCCGTCCTGCGTATCCACCGCCACCACGTGGCCCTCGATCTCCACCTGGCGCTCGCCCATGCGGCCGGTGAGGACGTTCATCGGCGGCGTGCCGATGAACTGCGCCACGAACACGTCGCTGGGATGGTCGTAGACCGCCGTCGGCGTGTCGACCTGGAGAATGCTGCCGTCGCGCATCACCGCTGTCCGGTCGCCCATGCTCAGGGCCTCGATCTGGTCGTGCGTCACGTAGACGGTGGTCGTCCTGGCCTCCAGGAGCAGGCGCTTCAGCTCGGCGCGCATCTGCAGGCGCAGGAGCGCGTCCAGGTTGCTCAGCGGCTCGTCCATCAGGATCACCGCCGGCTCCATGACCAGCGCCCGCGCGACCGCCACCCGCTGCCGCTGCCCGCCGCTGAGCTGCATCGGGTACCTGTCCAGCAGGCGCGTGATCTGCATCAGCTCGGCGGCGGCGCCGACGCGGCGGCCCACGTCCGCGCCGCTCACGTGGTGCATGCGCAGGCCGAACGCGATGTTGTCGGCCACCTTCAGGTGCGGGAAGAGCGCGTAGCTCTGGAACACCATGGCGAGCCCCCGCTTGCCCGGCGGCACGTCCGTGACGTCCCTCCCGTCGAGCAGGATGGCGCCGGCGTCCGGCTGCTCGAACCCCGCGATCAGGCGAAGCAGCGTGGTCTTGCCGCAGCCGCTCGGCCCCAGGAGGACCATGAACTCCCGGTCGTGGATGGTGAGCGACACGTCGTTCAGCGCCAGCGTGCCGGGGTAGCGCTTGGTGATCCGCTCGATCCGGATCTCGGCCATCACTTGCCTCCCACGCCAAAGGCGTTGAACAGGTACGGCCGCATGAAGAAGATGAACACGAACGCGGGGATCGTAAGGCACAGGCCGCCCGCGAACCGGAAGGCCAGCGGCGACGCCGCGAGCTGCTGCACGAGCGCCGCCGGCAGGGTCGGGCCGCGCAGCGTCAGGATGACCGCCACGAACACCTCGTTCCACGAGGTGACGAACGCGAAGAGCGCGGCCGTGGCCAGCCCCGGCACGCTGTTCGGCAGGACCACCCGCAGCACCGCACCCACCCGGCTGGTGCCCAGCGACATCGCCGCCTCCTCCAGCTCCGACGGCACGCGCAGGAAGACGCTGGCGGAGATCAGGATGGTCAGCGGCAGCGTGATGGCCGCATGGACCAGCGCCACCGACGCCACCGTGTCGTACAGGTTCCACTCCAGGAACGTGACCAGCAGCGGAATGGAGATGATGACCATGGGGATGGCGCGCACGTTGACCAGCATCAGCTGGGCCAGGTCCTTGCCGCTGAACCAGTAGCGCGCCAGCGCATAGCCGGCCGGGCAGCCGAGCGCCAGCGAGATCACCACCGTCAGGGCGCCGACGGCCAGCGAGCGCAGCAGCGCCGGTCCGATCCCCTGGTAGGTCAGGAAGAACTGGATGTTCTCGAGCGACAGCCCGACCGGCACCAGCGGATGCGGATAGTCGAAGATCGCCTGCGGAGGTGAGAACGCGGCCAGGGCGATCAGGTAGACCGGCGTCAGCATGAACAGCGTGACGAGGACCGCGCAGCCGTAGAGCAGCAGGCGGCCGGGCTCCACCCGCCTGCCGGGAACGGCGGCGGCGCGGGTCGCGACGGCCGTGCTCATCTCTGGAACACTCCACGCGGCGTGCGCAGCGTGGTCAGGTAGGCCATCGTGGCGAGCGAGGAGAGCAGCAGCAGGAGCACCGCGTACGCCGCCGCCATCTGGTAGTTGCGCGCCCCGTACGCCCAGGTCTCGGTCCTGGTCGCGAGCACGGGCAGGCCGGACCCGGTCAGCGCCAGCACGACGGCGAACACCTGGAACGCCGTCGTCGTGCGCAGCATCAGGCCGACCTGCAGCGTCGGCTTCAGCAGCGGCACTGTCACCTTCGTGAACCGCCTCCACGCGCCGGCGCCAAGGATCTCCGCGGCCTCGCCCAGGTCTGCCGGGATCGCCTGGATGCCGGACATGATCACCACCATCACGAGCGAGATCGAGCGCCACGTCTCGGCCGCCACCACCGCCAGCACCAGGCCGGGCAGGTTGTCGTAGTTCAGGAAGCCGATCGGGTGCTGGATCAGGTGCAGGCTCTGGAGCGCCGAGTTCAGGTAGCCGTGGGACGTGAAGATCGAGAGCCAGACCAGACCTGCCGCGAGGTCGGAGATGGCGAGGGGGAAGCTCCAGACGTACAGGAAGAAGCCCCGCCCGCGCAGGCGGCTCTGGGCCAGGACCGCCATTCCCAGCGCCACCGCGAACTCCACCGGGATGATGATCGCCAGCAGCAGGAACGTGTTGCGGACCGAGAGCCCGAAATCGGTGTCGCGCACCAGGCTCTGGAAGTTCGCCAGCGTCCATTGGCCCGAGGCCGTCTGGAAGGCGACCCCGAACGCGCCCAGCGCCGGCCAGAACAGGAAGTACGCGATGAACAGGAGCGCCGGCGCCATCAGCAGGTACGGCGTCAGCGCCCGCAGCCGCGCCTTCCCGCCGCCCCGGATCGAGCGGCGCCCCACGTGGGGGGGCGCCGCCGCGGTCATTTGATCTGACATGTGCCGGTGCTCTGGGAATCGGGCGGCCAGCAGGCCGCCCTGGCCGCGTTGAGCAGGTCCTGCAGCTTGGTCGCCTGGTCGTTGAGCACCGTCTGGATGTCCTCGTTGTGCAGGACGATCCGCGTGAACGTGTCCTGGTAGGTGAGCGTGAACTGGTCGCTCTTGCTGCCCAGCCCGACGGGCAGCAGCGCCACCACCGAGTTCTTGTTCGCCACGTATTTGGCCGCCACGCCCGCCTCGGCGTTGAGGTACGGCGGCACCTGGCTGCCGGTCAGCTTGACGCCGTCGACGACCGGGAAGAAGCTCAGGGCGGCGCCCGCGGCGACCTGCTGGGACGAACGGGTCAGGTAGTCGATCAGCGCCTCGGCGCCGGCCTTGTTGGGCGCGGTCTTGGGGATTGCCAGGCCGACGATGACGGACATGTAGCCGAGGCCCTTCGGACCGCGTGGGGCCGGCACGGTGATGAACTGGTCGGGCATCTTCTCGAGAGCGTCCTTGAGGCGCGCCTGGTGGTCCCATCCCAGCCAGACGTCGCCGCTCTGCAGCGGGTCCTGCAGGTTGGCGTACGTCGTGGACTGCGGGTTGGTGACCGCCCACAGCCGCTTCAGCATCTGCCACATCTGGACGGCGTCGGCGGACTTGAAGCCGGTCACCTCGCCGCCGGTGTAGGAGGGGTAGGCGTAGCCCTGCAGGAAGCGGTGGAGCAGGCTGGCCTGCGTGCCGGGCGCCGCGGGCAGCCCGAACAGCCGCTCACCCGTCGCCTTCTGGATGTTCTGACCCCAGGTGATCACCTGGTCGTACGTCAGGTTGTTGACGTCGACGCCCTTGGGCAGGTACTTCGGGTCGAGGGCCTTCTTGTTGACGGCCATCATGTAGGTCGCCTGGAGCCACGGGATGTAGTACTGCTTCTGGGTGCCGAGCTTGCCGTAGTCGAGCAGCGCCTTCGGGAACTGGCGGTCCTTCTCCAGCCGCTGGAGCAGGGGCGTCAGGTCCTCCAGCGAGTCGGTGGGGGCCAGGGTGGTGAAGTCGCCGTGCTGCAGCGCGAGGACGTCGATCGTGCCCTTGCCCGCCTTCTGCTCGGCCGTGATCTTGTCCAGGTCCTGGGCCGCGGTGGGGCTGCTGGTGAAGTCGGCGTGACCGTTGAACGCGGCCAGCACCTGGTTGTTCATCTTCTGGTTCTCGTTGGCGGGCTGGCCCTGAGAGGACAGGAACTCCACGTTGCCCACGTTCGCCGGCCCAGCCGCGGCGGTGGGCTGCGGCGCCGGGGTGCCCCCGCAGGCGGCCCCCATCAGAACGGCCGCGACCACGGCCGGCCAAACTCTCCTTCGCATCGTCCTGCCTCCCTCATGTAATCCGGTTCGAAGGTGGTGACTGGACGTTACTCCCGACACGAACCCGTGTCCACCCAGTCCTGCGCATCTATACGTGACACCGACCTCGAACGGTTGCAGTCAGGTCTGACAGGTCGGGCACCAGAAGGTGATCCGGGCGTCCGCGCCCTGGGCCCGGGCGCGGATCGCCGTCCCGCAGCGCGGGCAGGGGCGTCCCGCCCGGCCGTGCACCGCACCCGGACGGCCGCCGAAGCGCCGCGGCCCGGCCACCGGCAGGTTCTCTCGCATCGCCGTCCGAGCGGTCGTGAAGAGGGCGCCCAGCTCCTCGTCGCCCAGCTCGGCGCTGGAGCGCCACGGATCGTGCCGCAGCCCCCACAGCGCCTCGCACTTGTAGACGTTGCCGATGCCGCAGCAGACGCGCTGGTCGAGCAGCAGCTCGCCGAGCGGCACCGGCCCGACCGCTCGCGCCCTGGCCACCACCTGGTCCAGCGGGAACTCCTCGCCGAGTACGTCCGGACCAAGGTGGCCCACCGGCTCCCGGCCGTCGCGGACCAGCTCGAGCACCGGCGCCGCGAAACAGACCGCCTCCCACTCGCCGAACGCGAGCACGGCGCGGGCCCGGTGCCGCGGCTGGCGCCAGCGCTCGCCCGGCCGGTACAGGTGCCATGAGCCGGTCATGCGCATGTGCGAGTGCAGCGTCCAGCCACCGCTGAAGCGCATGAGCAGGTGCTTGCCGAGCGGCTCGACCGCCTCCAGGGTCCGGCCGACCAGGCTCTCGAACCGAACCGGCCAGGCCGCGGTGACCACGTGACCCCCGACGCGCCCCCGCACCCCGGCCGCCGTCCGCCATATCGTGTCACCCTCGGGCATCTCTCGGAGCCTAAGGCGGTGAAACGTCCGGCTGACCTCGAAGCCCTTCGTGCTCTTCGTGCCTTCGTGCTTCAGACCAATTCGGAAAATCACTCGTCTGCAGGCAGGCACGCCACCCTTTGCACTCACCGCTGCCATATGACGAGCCCGCGTGGCGACTGCCCGAACCCGGCTTCGAGCAGCGCCGGCGCCAGGGGCGACTGCCGCACCGGCATGCCGTCGACGCGCTGCACCTCCACCCGGCCGGTCCTGACGGCGGCCGCCGCCAGCGCGCGCACGTGCTCGACTCCGGCGGCGCCGTGGGTCAGCAGCGAGCGGCCGCCGCGCTCCAGGTACAGCCGCATCTCGCCGGCGTCGAGCACGACGAACGCGCCCGCCGCCCTGGCCATCCGGCCGGCGTCGGCCTCACCGGCCGGCCACGGCAGCGCCGCGCCGTAGGGGTTCGCCGGGTCCGTGGCGGCCAGCGCGACCACCGCCCGGGGCGCGTCCCTGGCGGCTCGCAGCCGGTCGACCGCGCCCGGCAGCGCGAACTGGGAGCCGCCCAACCCGTCGACGAAGTAGCCGCGACGCGCCCGGCCGGCCTCCTCCATCGCCCGCAGCACCGGGTACAGCCCCGCGAAGCCGCCCGGCCAGCCCTCGGCGACGACGGCCTCCCTGGTCAGCACGCCGTGCCGGTGCAGCAGCGTCTCGGCCTCCGCGTACAGCCGCTCGGTGGCCGGCGCCGCGGGCTCCAGCAACTGGTGGACGAGCGACCAGCGGCCCGCGGCGCGCGGCTGGCCGAGGCGCAGCAGCGGAGCCCGCCGGGCCGCGGCCGACCGCCTGGCGGAGCCGCTCGGCGCCCGCAGCGGGGCGAACGTGTCGTTGGTCACCTCTCCGGCCCACACCATGTCCCAGAGCGCGTCCAGCACCTCGTCCTGGTCGCCCCCACCGGCGCCGAGGTACAGGTCGCGGAAGAAGGACGCGCCCCGGCCCTCCAGGTGGGCTCGCAGCCGCTGGTGGATCTCCCCGGCCGGCGGCTCCGCGGCTCCCTGCGCCAGCCTGGGCGCGTCGCCGCGGAGGTACAGGGCCACGCGGCCGTCGCCCGCACCGAGCGCGCCCCTGCCCAGCCAGACCACCTCGCCCATCGCGACCAGCTCGTCCAGCAGCGCCGGCCGGTAGCCGGCAACCCGTGCGCTGAGCACGTCCCGCTCGATGACCGAGGCGGGGAGCGCCAGCCCCTGGAGCGCGTGCACGCACTCGAGCAGGCGATCCAGCCCGGCCGCCTCCGAGCCGACGCCGTGCCACGCGGGCAGGAAGCGCGCGAGCACCTCGGGCTGCACGGGCTCCGCCTCGCGCCGCAGCGCGGCCAGCGAGCGGCGGCGCAGCGTCCGCAGCACCTCCGGGTGGCAGTACTCGCGATCGGAGACGCCGTGGCGGAAGGCGCCGGCCACCACGTCGCCACGTGCCGCCAGGCGGCGCAGCACGTCCTCGACCGCCGCCGGCGGGAGCCCCCAGCGGACGGCCGCCCCGGCAGCCACGAACGGCACGTGCGTACGAGCCCAGCGCCGCAGGAGCCCGTCGAGCGCATCCGGCACGGGCTCCAGGAAGGCCTCCGGCAGGCCGCCCGGCGGCGTGGCACCCAGCGCGTCGCGGTAGCGGCCGGCGTCCTCGGCGGCGATCCAGCGCTCCTCCGCGCGGACGTGGCCACCGACCCGCACCGCGCAGGCGCGGCGCTCGGCTCTCAGCGCCAGCAGCCACTCGGACGACACGCCCCGTGCGGCCAGCTCGTCAGCGCTCAGGTCGCCGAGCCGGGCCAGCAGGTCGTGCGCCTCGTCGGCGTCTCGCGGCCAGCGCTCGGGCTTCAGACCCTGCAGCTCCAGCTCCAGCTCGGCGATCGCGGCCGGGTCCAGCAGCTCGCGCAGCTCCTCCGAGCCGAGCAGCTCGGCCAGCAGCTCGCGGTCCAGCGTGAGGGCCTGCGCTCGCCGTTCGGCCAGAGGCGCGTCGCCCTCGTAGAGGTACTGCCCCACGTAGTCGAAGAGAAGGGACGCCGCGAACGGCGACGCACGCTCTGTGTCGACGCAGACCACCCTCACCTGCCGGGAGCGGACGGCGCTCAGCAGCTCGCGCAGGGCGTCCAGGTCGAACACGTCCGCCACGCACTCGCGATAGGTCTCGGCCAGGATCGGGAAGTCCGCGTAGCCGCCCGCCACCTTCAGCAGGTCGGCGGACCGCTGCCGCTGCTGCCACAGCGGCGTGCGCTGGCCCGGACGGCGGCGGGGCAGCAGCAGCGCCCTCGCCGCGTTCTCGCGGAAGCGCGAGGCGAACAGGGCCGAGGCCGGGAGCTGGGCGGCGATCAGCGCCTCGATCTCCTCGGGATCGGGCATGAGGTCGTCGGGGTCGAGCGGCCGGTCGGCCTCGGGCAGGCGCAGCGCCAGCCCGTCGTCCGTGTACATCGACTGGACCTCGAGGCCGAGCCGCTCCGACAGCTGCGCCTGGAGCGCGAGCGACCAGGGCGCGTGGACGCGGCCGCCGTACGGGGTCAGCACGCAGACGCGCCAGTCGCCGACCTCGTCCCGGAACCGCTCGACCACCACCGTCCGGTCGTCGGGCACCGCGCCGGTCGCCGCGGCCTGGTCCTCCAGGTAGGCGAGCAGGTTGCGGGCCGCGCGCTCGTCGAAGCCGGCGCCCTCCATCAGCCGGCGCTCCGCGGCCTCGGGCTGGGCGGCGCGCAGCTCGCGGGTGAGGCGGCCCAGCGCGCGGCCCAGCTCGGGCGGGCGCGACAGCAGGTCGCCGTGCCAGAACGCGATCTTGCCCGGCTCGCCGGGCGCCGGCGCCACCAGCACCTGCGACGACGTGATGTCGACGATCTTCCAGCTGGACGCGCCCAGCACGAACGTCTCGCCCGGCCGGCTCTCGAACACCATCTCCTCGTCCAGCTCGCCCACGCGCCGGCCGTCCTCGAAGATGTTGACCGTGTACAGCCCACGGTCGGGGATCGTGCCGGGGTTGGTGACGGCCAGCCGCTGCGCGCCGGAGCGGCCGCGCACGGCTCCCCCCACGCGGTCCCACACGATCCGCGGGCGCAGCTCGGCGAACTCCTCGGACGGGTAGCGGCCGCTCAGCATGTCGAGCACCGCCTCCAGGGAGCGGCGGCCGAGGTCGCGGAACGGATGGGCGCGGCGCACGAGGGCGGCCAGGTCGTCCACCCGCCACTCGTCCATGGCCACCATCGCCACCACCTGCTGGGCGAGGACGTCGAGCGGGTTGGCCGGCACCACCGTGGTCTCGATCTCGCCCGCCAGCATCCGCTCGACCACCGCCGCGCTCTCCAGGAGGTCGCCGCGGAACTTGGGCAGGATGACGCCTCGCGAGATCTCGCCCACCGAGTGCCCCGCGCGGCCGATGCGCTGGATGCCGGTGGCCACGCTCGGCGGTGACTCCACCTGCACGACCAGGTCGACCGCGCCCATGTCGATGCCCAGCTCCATGGAGGACGTGGCGATCAGGCCGCGCAGGTCGCCGGCCTTGAGCCGGTCCTCGACGATCGCCCGCTGCTCCCGCGAGATCGAGCCGTGGTGGGCCAGCACCAGCTCCTGCTCGGCCAGCTCGTTGAGGCGGGCGGCAAGGCGCTCGGCCAGCCGGCGGGAGTTGACGAACACGATGGTCGAGCGATGCTCCTGGACCAGCTCCAGCAGCCGGGGGTAGATCGCCGGCCAGATCGAGCGCCTCGGCTGCGGCAGCTCCGCCGCCCAGGCGGCGGCATTGCCGGACGGCGGCTCCGGAGGAGGCGCGCCGCGGTCCAGGTTGGCCATGTCCTCGACCGGCACCTCGACCCGCACCTCCATCGTCTTCCGGCGACCGGCGTCGACGATCGCGACCTCGCGGCCCGTGCCGCCCAGGAAGCGCGCCACCTCCTCCAGCGGACGCTGGGTGGCCGAGAGGCCGATCCGCTGCGGGTCTCCCGAGGTCAGGGCGCACAGCCGCTCCAGGCTGATCGCCAGGTGGGCGCCACGCTTGGTGGCGGCCACCGAGTGGATCTCGTCGACGATCACCCAGCGGACGCTGGTCAGCACCCGGCGCGCGGCGCTCGTCAGCAGGAGGTAGAGCGACTCCGGCGTGGTGATCAGCACGTCGGGCGGCGTGCGCTCCATGCCCCGGCGCTCCTCCGCCGGGGTGTCGCCGCTGCGGATGGCCACGGAGATGTCCGGGACCGGCAGGCCCAGCCGCTCGGCCTGCAGCCGGAGCCCGACGAGCGGCGCGCGCAGGTTGCGCTCGACGTCCACCGCCAGCGCCTTCAGCGGTGAGACGTACAGGACGCGGCACCGTTCGCGCGCGGGCGGCGGCGGCTCGCCGGCCAGCCGGTCCAGGCACCACAGGAATGCGGCCAGCGTCTTCCCGCTGCCCGTGGGCGCGGTCATCAGCGTGTGCCGGCCGGCCGCCACCGCGCGCCAGCCCAGCTCCTGCACCTCGGTGGGCGCCGCGAACGCGCCGCGAAACCATTCGCGGCCTGCTGGCGAGAAGAGGTCGAGCGCCGGGGCCATACGCAAACGTTAGTTCGAAATGGGACGAGAACGCCACCCTTTACACCGCCGTGGGGCCTCCGATGGTTAGGCCGTGGGGCCTCCGATGGTTAGATGGAGCGCATGAAGCGCACCATCCTCGCCGGGGGCGTCCTGCTGCTGGTCGCGGCCTGCGGCGCTTCGGGAGCGGGAGGGCGGCCCGCTCAACCCGCGAAGGGTCCGGCGGTCCTCCCGGCGGAGCCGATCTCCGTGCCGGTCCAGGGCCAGTCCGCGCCCGGCAACGCGGCCGCGCCGGTCCAGGGCCAGCCCACGCCGGGCAACGTCGCCGCGCCCGCACCGGGCGACGTCGCCACGCCGGCGCCGGCGCCTTCCGCGGCGCAGCGCGCCACGCCGCAGCCGGCCGCCAACCCGCCCGGCTCGTTCATCGACGCCGGCACCAGTCCCGCGGAGCGGCCTGGCGGCCCGACCTGCCCGATGGGCACCCCGCCGATACACCGGCTCTGCCCCGTCTGAGCCGGCTCGACAGAGTGCGTACCAGGGCCGGCCCGAGGGGGCCGGCCCTGATGTCGTCAGCGTC
This sequence comes from Candidatus Dormiibacterota bacterium, assembly GCA_036500885.1. Lineage (GTDB taxonomy): Bacteria > Chloroflexota > Dormibacteria > Dormibacterales > Dormibacteraceae > CF-161. The sequence goes on along the minus strand of DASYBH010000301.1, from coordinate 26 downwards.
GAGACGAGGAGGCCGTCAGGCGGCCG
>DASYBH010000300.1:0-4349 GCA_036500885.1 Candidatus Dormiibacterota bacterium | reverse complement strand
CGCCCTGGCGACCTCCACCCGCGCCTCGTAGGCCGCCGAGCCGGCCGGGAACGCCACCGCCGCCTCGTCCGTCACCGCGCGGTCGCCGCTGGTCAGGCGGTTCATGCCCTCCCAGCCGTCGCGCATCCAGACCACGCCGTCGGGCACGCGGTCCGTCACGTGGGCGCGGGCGGACATCTCGCCGCGGTCGTTGGCGATGCGGATCGGGTCACCGTCCGCCACGCCCCGTGCCACCGCGTCGCCCGGGCTGATCCAGAGCCTGGGCTCCGCGTCCGCCCTGGACAGCGACGGCAGCGCGCGGCCGTGGTCGTAGAAGGCGTGGAAGTGCGTGAGCGTGCGGCCCTGGGTGAGCACCAGCGGGTGGCGCGCGGCCCTCGTCGAGCGGACGTGCGTCTCCGCGGCCGGCTCGTACACCGGCAGCGCGGGCAGGCCGAGCTGCACCGCGCGCTCCGACACCAGCTCGACCCTGCCCGACGGCGTGGGAAAGCGCAGGTCCGGGTGCCCGGCGGGAGAGATGGCCAGAGCCCGGTGCGGCGGGCCCTCGCGCAGGTCGGAGACCCGGACGTGGGCGGTCGCGTCGTGGTCGAAGATGGCGTCGAGCGCGCCGTCGATCGAGTCCCACGGAAAGAAGCCGTCGACCCCGACGCGGCCGGCGAGCTGGTCCAGCAGCCACGACGCGGGCCGCGCCTGCCCGCGCGGGGCCAGCGCGCGGTCCATCAGGTACAGGTGGGTGTTGGTCATCTTGAAGCCGGTCTCCTCCAGCCAGGAGGTGCCGGGCAGGACGACGTCCGCGCAGCGCCGTGCCGTCTCCTGCATGAACAGGTCGAAGCTGACCACCAGGTCCACGCGAGCGAGGGCGCGCTCCAGGCGGGCGCTGTCGGCATACGACGACAGCATGTTGGTGCCCAGCAGCAGCAGGACGCGGATCTGGCCGCCCTCGAGCGCGGCGAGCATCGTGCTCATCTCACTGATGACCTCGTCGCCGCCCAGCGGCTCCGGGCGGCGGGGCACGACGCTCCCCAGGCCCGCGCCATGCGACTGGGCGGCGTGGCGCGGGCCCATGCCCGCGCCCGGGGCGCCCAGGCTGCCGGTCAGCGCCGGCAGGCACGAGATCGCGCGGGCGGCGTGCCAGCTGTTGCCGCTCTTGTGCATCGAGCTGCCGCCGGCCAGGATCATGGCCCGCTTCGTGGCCGCGAACGTGCGCGCGAGGCCGCGGATGCGCTCGGCCGGGACGCCCGTCTCGGCCTCCGCCCACTCCGGCGTGTGCCGGCGCACGTGGGCGGCCAGCTCGTCGAACCCGACGGTGTGCCGGGCCACGAAGTCGCGGTCGTGCAGGTCCTCGCCGACGATGACGTGCATCAGGGCGAGGGCCAGTGCCGCGTCGGTGCCGGGCCGCACGCGGAACGTCTCGTCCGCCTGGGCGAACGCCTCCGTGTCGCGGACGTCGATCGCGATGACCCTGGCGCCCCGGCGCCGCGCCGCCACCAGTCGAGGTGCCGTGTTGGGCTGGCTGGCCAGGTTGGCGCCCCAGAGCAGGACCAGGTCCGCGTGCTCGGCCATGTCGTCCATCGTGTTGACCTCGGTCACCCCGGTGAGCGAGAAGCCGAGGCCGCCGAGGCCCCAGCAGACGATGGCCGGCCGCCACCACTGCGCGCCCAGCAGGTTGGCGAAGCGCGCCGCGAGCTCACCGGTGACCCCGTTCACGAACACGCCGTGGCCGGCCCAGACGGCCGTTGCCCCAGGGGGAGCCGCCCGTATGGCGCTGGCCACGCGGTCCAGCGCCTCGTCCCAGGACGCGTCGCGCCAGGCGCCGGCCTCGCGGCCATCGCGCAGGCGCGGCGCCAGCAGCCGCTGCGGGTTGTCCACGATCTCCCCGGTGGCCCGGCCGCGCAGGCAGAGGAAGCCCCGGCTGTCGGGGTTCTCGCGATCGCCGTGCACGGCGACCACGCGGTCGTCCTCGATCTCGACCACCATCCCGCAGTAGGTCGGGTGGCAGTTCATCGGGCACATGGTCCGGTGCGTGCGACGGCTCATACGCCTCATCCTGGCAGGGCCCGGGCTCTGCCGGCCTGCCTCAGGGGTTGATCCGGAGCCAGCCGTCCGGACTGGGGCGCAGCGCCCGCAGCAGCGGGCTCTCGGGATCGCCGCCGGCCAGCCACACCTCGTCGCGGTGGTGGACCAGCCGGCCGCCGGCCTCCGCCAGCAGGAACGCGACGACGCGCGGGTCCGGCGGGCGGAGCGCGTCGACCGGCTCGGGGAGGTCGACGCTCAGCGCGGCGCACGCGGCGGGCAGCACGTCCGAGTAGACGGCCGGCGGCGCGCTCGGCCACGGCTCGCCCATCGCCACCTCGAGCAGCGTCGTCAGAGCGGAGACGCGCGTCGCGTGCGGCTCCGGTGCGCTCCACAGCGCGCGCTCGTGATGGAGACCCCGGAGCAGGTCGCGGGCCCGGCTGGATCCGCTCTCGGGCGCCAGCGCCACCCACGTCCGGCCGCGCCACAGGCGCGCGCGGTGGAGGTCGCGGTAGACGATCCGGCTCGGGAGCTCCGCGGCGGCGTCCACCAGTGCGGCGAGCGGGCCGCCGGCCGGCTCGCCCTGTGCCGGCATGCCGGCGTCCTGCTCCCAGGCCAGCGTGGCGCGCTCGACCCGTCCGTCGCGGACGCAGGCCAGCGGCAGGCCCAGCCTGGCTGAGCCGAGTCCGAGGCAGGCGCCGTCCATCCCCGCCCCGGCCGGCCCCGGCGGCAGTGCGACCCCTCCGAGCGCGTCGGCCACCATCTGCACGTAGCCCCAGCCCCAGCCCGGGCGGCGCAGAGCGTGGCGGTGGGAGCGCACCTGGCCGGCGGCGCGTCTCCCGCCCGGCCACTCGACCGAGAACGTCGGCCCCTCGCTCACCCGGAGGACGACGCGCCGGGCGTCCTCGTGCTGCTGCGCGTTGACCGCGAGCTGCACGAGCGCGAGCGCGATGGCTGCCGGCGCCGCCACCGCGACGTCGGGCAGCGGGCCGGCGACGTGGACCGCCAGCCCCTGCGTCCTCGCGCGCACCGCGGCGCCGGTCAGGGCCACGACGTCACAGGCCGTTCCGGTGGGAGCGGCGCCGGCCGGCCGGCCGGCGACCAGGCCCAGTCCGGCGGCCAGCACCGACGCCTGCAGGCCGGCCTCGCCCGGCAGACCGCCGGCGGCCTCCGCGATCTCGTCCAGCAGCCGGCCCATCATGGCGTCGAGCTCGGGCGCCGGCGCGTCCGGCGCCACCAGGAGGTGCCCGATGCCGGCGTGGTACGAAAGCGTGCCAGGGCAGGGGCCGGCCCACTCGGGTGTCGCGGCCATCGCGGCTCCGCCGGCATCGACCAGCGCCGCCGGCAGCGGGAGGCCGGTGACCTCGTTCGGCTCGAGCCTCACGACAACGAGCCGGGCTCGCGCGCGGCGAGCTGGTAGTGCCTGCCGCCCATCGCGCGCACCATGACGCTGGAGCCCACCTCGTCCAGCCAATCGCCGAAGCGCCGGGCGGCGCGGGCGTCGCTGTCGCGGAGCACCACCGTGCGGCTGGCGCGCCGGGCGGCCAGCAGCGTGACGGCGACCCGGTGGTTCATCGTGCGGCCGCTGGGCAGGTGGAGCACCACCCCGCCGCGCAGCGCCAGGTCGCCGACGTGTCCGCCGAGCAGACCCTCGATGCGCCGGACCAGCGGCGCGATGCCGTGGCGCTTGCTCTGGAACAGGGCGTGGGGATGGCTCTCGTACACCCGTGCCTGGTCATCGATGGTCTCCACGCCCGCCGAGTAGACGAGGGGGATGCAGTTGAGGTGGTGCGTGCGCAGCCTGCGCAGCACGTCGTGCACCCCGGAGCGCCGCTCGTCCGCGGGCGCGCGCGACATGTCGAGGTCGATGACGGCCAGCAGCGGATCGTGGTTGTCCAGGCGGGCGAGCGCCTGGCGAGGGCCGGAGGCCGGGACCGGATCCAGGCTGGCGGCGCGAATCACCTCCTCCAGGGCATGGAGCTCACCGAGGTCGTCCTCCAGGAGCAGCACCTCAGGCTGGGCGACCATCGGCGAGCTCCGCCAGCGCCAGCCTGCCGTCCACGCGGGCCACGCGCAGGGGCAGATGGTGGCGCCGGAGCAGGTCGCCCGCGCGCCCGACGGCGGCACGACGGCGGGGGGTGGGGGGGCCGACCGTCAGCCCGTCGGGGTGGGCCGCGAGCAGCGCCTCGAGCTCGGCGGCACGGGACAGGTAGGACCCGTCGGGCAGCACGAGCCCCCCGCCCGGCGCCAGCCGAAGGCCGCCCAGACACACGCCCAGGGCCCGCTCGGCACCGGCCGCCACGTGGTGCCAGTCTTGGCAGAGGACCGGCGCGGCGGGC
>DASYBH010000299.1:0-2846 GCA_036500885.1 Candidatus Dormiibacterota bacterium | reverse complement strand
CTTCAACTCACTCGGACAGATCGCGGGCGCCCCAGATCGGTTCCGGACAGAGTGGCCACCTGCTTTAGGGACGTTCACCGCCTTTCGCGACGGCACCGCACGTCAGTAGAGTTGAGCTGCCATGCCTGACTTCGACCTGACCGTGATCGGCTCCGGTCCCGGCGGCTACGTGGCCGCCATCCACGCGGCCCGGATGGGGGCACGCGTGGCCGTCCTCGAACAGGATCCCAACGAGTGGGGCGGCACCTGCCTGAACCGGGGCTGCATCCCGACCAAGACGCTGATCCAGTGCGCCGAGGTGCTTGACACCATCCACCGGGCGAACCAGTTCGGTGTCAGCGTGGCCAGGCCGTCGGTGGACTGGCAGGCGATGCAGGGCCGCAAGGACTGGGTGGTCGATGGGATGCGCCAGGGCGTGAAGGGGCTGCTCCAGGCGAACGGGGTGGAGATGATCACGGCGCGAGGCCGGTTGGCGGGCGGGACCCGGGTGACCGCGGATGGCCGGGAGATCGGCTCCCGCTCGGTGCTGCTGGCGCCCGGCTCGGTCGTGGCGCTGCCGCCGATCCCGGGAGTCGAGCTGGCCCTGACCAGCGACACGATCCTCGGCCTGGACCACGTGCCGTCGTCACTGATGGTCATCGGCGGCGGCGTGGTCGGCATGGAGTTCGCCTGCCTCTTCAACCTGCTCGGCGCCCGGGTCACCGTGGTCGAGATGCTGGACCAGATCCTGACGCCGCTCGATCCCCAGGTGGCCACGCGCTTCGTTCGCGTCATGGGACGCCGCAGGGTCGAGATCCATTTCGGCGCTCGGGTGGCCGACATCAGCCGGGACGGGGACCTGCTCCGCGTCACCTCGCCCACGTTCGACCTGCGGGCCCAGCACGTCCTGGTCGCGACGGGTCGGCGTCCGAACACGGACGACCTCGGCCTGGAGGAGGCCGGGGTGGCGACCGAGCGCGGCGCCATCGTCGTCGACGGGCACATGCGCACCAACGTCGACGGCGTGTACGCGATCGGCGACGCCACCGGCATCTCGATGCTGGCCCACACGGCGTCCTACCAGGGCGAGGTCGCGGTGGCGAACGCGCTCGGCGAGAAGGACATCAGCGCCGACTACAGCGCCATCCCAGCCTGCGTGTACACCAACCCGGAGATCGCCTACGTCGGTCTCTCGGAGGCGCAGGCGCGGGCGAGAGGCGAGGAGGTCACCGTCGGCCAGTTCCCGTTCTCGGCCCTGGGCAGGGCGATGGTGCTCGGCGAGACGGAGGGCGTGGTCAAGGTGGTGGCCGATGCGGACGGCTATCTGCTGGGCGCCACCATCATGGGCCCGCGCGCGACGGACCTCATCGCCGAGGTGGCGCTGGCGATCAACGTCGGCATCACGGCAGCCGAGCTGTCCCACGTCGTCCACGCGCACCCCACGCTGCCGGAGGCGCTGGCCGAAGCGGCGATGGACGTGAACGGCCAGGCCGTCCACATCGCACCCCGGCGCCGCACCCCCGCACCCTCATAGGCAACCCCCGGAATCGCCGCGGGGCCCGGAAGGGGTCTGGTCCCCTGCCCTTCAGTCGACGCCGTAGGCGCGTCTGACGTCGCGGTTGACCAGGCGCACCAGGACCGGGATGCCCATGATCAGCAGCGACCACAGGGCCGCGACGATGACTGCCGCGATCCAGCCCCAGCGCCGGAACCGGCGCAGTCCGTAGAACGCCGCACCGTGCAGGGCGGCTCCGACCAGCGAGCCGCCGATCAGGATCACCCAGTACGCGGTCAGCACGTCCGACTGCATGGACGCGGGGATGCCCTGCTTCGTCAGGTCGACCGTCAGCTGGGCGCGCCCTCCCGGCGAGAGCAGGTAGGCCAGACCCTGCGTCGCCTCGACCAGGAAGATGATCGCGCCCGCGGCGTACAGCCACGGCAGCAGGCCCAGGCTGGCCGCCGGCGCCGCCGGGCGCGCCACCGGCTGGCTGGTGAACACGGGTGTGCCAGGGGTGGGCGGCGCGCGGTCCCCTTCCGGCCGGCGAGGCGGCTCCTCGGGTTGCGGCGTCCAGCGCGGCGCACCGCAGCTCCAGCAGTAGCGGTGCGCGGCCTCCAACCGCTCGCCGCACTGGATGCAGTACCTGTTCTCGTCCGACGCCACGCGTCGATTATCCGCCTGGCGGCCACCAGGGCAGTGGCTCCTTGACATGGCCCACATGCAGCGTTATCATCCCCCATGGAACACAACATGTCGTAGCCAACGTCTCAAGAGGTGTTCCAGGGCTCAACCACAGGCAGGCGCCAGCGCCTCAATACGCCAGATAACGCCGGAGCATCATCCTCTCCAGCGCCTGCCTGTGCATCGCCCCCGGTTTGGCGGTGCGGCCGAAGAGGCTGGCCGCCGAATACCTCGCCAGCCTTTTCGGCCGCACCGCTAGCCAGGTAAACTCCCACCCCGTGGCCAGGAAATCCAAGCGTCGCCAGCCCGCCAGGGCCCGGCGGCCCGCCCCTCCGGCCGGGACCGGTGCCGGTTCCGCCACAGCAGCTCCGGGCGCGGGTACCTCACGATCGGCGACAGCGGTCCGCATCGGCGGCGACCAGGCGATGGTGCGCTCGGTGGAGATGTCGCTCGCTCCCCAGGCCTCCACGCGTCGGGGCGGGCGGATCGTCCTCGAGAACACCGACCCCGCCATCCCGCTGGACCGTGTGCCGTACTTCGTGACGGATCTCGTCCGGTTGGGGATCGTCGCCGGACTGATGGTGGTGCTGCTGTTCGCGGGCGCCGTGTTCGTCATCCCGCACGTCATCCACTAGCCACCCATCGTGCGCCACGGCGCGTACGCGTTCGGGGACGGCGACGCTGCCGC
>DASYBH010000298.1:0-4505 GCA_036500885.1 Candidatus Dormiibacterota bacterium | reverse complement strand
GACACGCATCTCCGAGACGGTGGCCACCGCCATCCACGAGATGCGAGCGCTCGTCCTCGACATCCACCCGAGTGCGCTGGCGGACAAGGGCCTCGGCCCGGCGCTGGAGGACGTGTGCAGCTCGTACCGCACCCGGCTCGGGCTGGAACCAGGGCGGCAGCGCGGTCACCAGGCTCTCGAACGGCAGGGTCGCGTGGGCGTCGGAGGCCATCCTGCCGCAGCCGATCGATGGGTCAGGGCTGGACTTCAACCCCAAGCTCAACCCCAAGCTGAACCCCAAGCCGGCGCCACTCGGCTTCGTGTACGTCCAGGTGCCGGTGCCCGATGGCGTGGCGCTCGACCCGACCAGCCTGGAGCCGCTGATCAGGTCGGGCGCGATCTTCCTCCTGGTCAGCATCCCGGTCGGGGTCGTGTTCGGCACGCTGACGACCCGGGGCACCATCCGGCGCCTGCGCCGCCTGGCCGCCGGCACGGTGGGCTTCGCGGCGGGAGACTTCGCCCACCGCGTGCCGGAGTCCGGCTCCGACGAGGTGGGCCAGCTGGAGCGCCACTTCAACCGGATGGCGGGCCGGCTGTCCGATTCCATCGCCGAGCAGCGAGCGCTGGCCGAGCGGAACGCGCGTCTGGCCGAGCGCTCGCGCATCTCCCGCGAGCTGCACGACTCGATCTCGCAGGACCTGTTCTCGATCAGCGCGCTGGCCGGCGGCCTGCGCAGGGCGCTGCCGGCGGACTCCACCGTGCAGCCGCAGCTGGAGACCCTCGGCCGGACCGTGAGCTCGACGATCCAGGAGATGCGCGCGCTGCTGCTGGAGCTCAGGCCCACGGCGCTGGAGGAGAAGGGGCTGCTGCCCGCCCTGGCCGACCTCTGCGCCGCGTACGAGGTCCGCGCCGGCGTCCACGTCGGGCGCGAGCTGGAGCCGGTCGGGCTGGACGCCGCCGGCGAGCAGGCCGTGTTCCGCATCGCCCAGGAGGGGCTGTCCAACGCGGTCCGGCACTCGGAGGCGGACCGGATCGAGGTTCGGCTGTGCGCGGCGGGCGAGGCCGCCGAGCTGACGCTCGCGGACAACGGGTGCGGGTTCGACCGGTCGGCCGGCGCGCACGGGCTGGGCCTGCGCCTGATGGCCGAGCGGGTGCGGGAGCTGGGCGGCTCGCTGGCCATCGACAGCGCGCCGGGACGGGGGACCGAGATCAGGGTGCTGCTGCCGGCCGGCGCCGCCGGGGGAGCGTGACGTGATCCGGGTCCTGATCGTCGACGACCACAACGTGGTCCGGCAGGGCCTGCGCTTCCTGCTGGAGCAGGAGCCGGACATCGATGTGGTCGGCGACTGCGCCGACGGCGCCTCGGCCGTGGCGTCCGTCGACCGGCTCGTGCCGGCCGTGATCCTGCTCGACCTCCAGATGCCCGGGATGGACGGCATCGCGACGCTCCGGCAGGTCAAGGCGATGAGCCCCGCCACCCAGGTGATCGTCCTCACCTCGCACCAGGGCGACGACCTGGTGTTCGACGCGGTCCGCGGCGGCGCCACCTCCTACCTGCTCAAGACGGCCGGCGTCGAGGAGGTCGTCCGGGCGGTGCACGCCGCCGCCCGCGGCGAGAGCGTCCTCGACCCGAGCGTCGCCGCCCGGGTGCTGCAGGAGATGCGCGGCCGGCAGAGGGAACCGGTGGACGAGCTGTCGCGGCGCGAGGTCGAGGTCCTGCGGGCGCTGGCCAGGGGCCGGTCGAACAGGGAGATCGCGGCCGCGCTCGGCATCGGCGAGGAGACGGTGAAGACGCACGTGTCGAACATCCTCTCGAAGCTGCACCTGGCCGATCGGACCCAGGCCGCGATCTACGGCCTGCAGAAGCGCCTGGTCCCACTGGACGAGGCGCTCGAATAGATGAGCGGCGCCGCGCGGCTGTTCGCCGGCTGCGACCCGGAGGTCGCCAGCGGCCCGGACGGGCGCATCGTGGCGGTCGGTCCCGGCGCGCGGCGGACCGCCGGCCCTACCGCCGAGGTCGTCCAGCTGGCCGGACGCACCCTGCCCGGGCTGACGGACGCCCACATCCACCTGGGGTCGCTCGCCGGCATGAAGATCGAGGTGGACCTGGGAAACGCCCGTTCGCTGGCGGGGGCGCTCGCCGCCGTGCGCCGTCACGCGGCGGCCCATCCGGAGGGAGCCTGGGTGGTCGGGCGGGGCTGGGACAGCGACGTCTGGCCGGACGCGCGGATGCCCGACCGGCGGTCGCTGGACGAGGCGGTGGCGGGCCGCCCGGCGTTCCTGGTCCGCAAGGACGCGCACTCGGCCTGGGCGAGCTCGGCCGCGCTGGCGGCGGCGGGCATCCAGTCCGGGACGCCGGACCCACCCGGGGGCGTGATCGACCGCGATGACACCGGAGAGCCGACCGGCATCGTGCGCGAGAACGCGGTGCGGACGATCGAGCGCTGCGTGCCCAGACCGCCGGAGGAGCGGCTGGACGCGGCCATGGCGGCCACGCTGCGGGACCTGGCTCGACTCGGGCTGACGTCGGTGCACTCGATGGACCGGCCAACCGTCTTCGCCTCGCTGTCCCGCCTCCACGCGCGGCGGCCGCTGCCCGTCCGCGTGACGTGGATGCTCCCGGCGCCGCGGCTGGAGCACGCCGAGCGGCTGGGGCTGCGCGGTGGGACCGGCGACGACCACCTGCGCATCTGGGGCGTGAAGGCCTTCCTGGACGGCTCGCTGGGCAGCCGCACGGCGGAGATGCTGGACGGCTCTGGCGTGCCGGTCCTCCCCCAGGCGGAGCTGGTGGACCTCGCCCGCCGATGCGTGGCCGCCGGCTTCAGCCTCTGCCTGCACGCCATCGGCGACGCCGCGGTGCGCCGGGCGCTGGACGCACTGGAGCCGATGGCCCGCGCATCGCCTCGCTGGCGGCCGCGCATCGAGCATGCGCAGTGCGTGGACCCCGCCGACCTGCCTCGCTTTCGCCGCGCCGGCGTCGTCGCCTCCATGCAGCCGGTCCACGCGGTCGCGGACCGCGAGCTGGCTGACCGCGTGTGGGGCGAGCGGGCGCGGCACGGCTACGCGTGGCGGGCGCTGCACGATGCCGGCGCGGTGCTGGCGTTCGGATCGGACGCGCCGGTCGAGTCGGCCGACCCCCTCCTGGGCATGGACGCGGCGACCAGCTGGCGCCGGCGCGCGGGTTGGCACCCGTCCCTGGCGGTGACTCCGGCGCAGGCCCTGCGCGCGTACACCGCCGGCGCGGCCTACGCGGCGGGCATGGAGGACCGCCTGGGGCGGCTGCGGCCGGGCCTGCTGTGCGACCTGACGATCGTGCGCGAGGGCCGCGTGGAGGCGACCGTCGTCGGCGGCCGGGTCACCTGGCGGCGCTGAGGCGTCCGGCCGGGCACCCCACCGCGACCTGGAGCGCGGTGCAGACCTCCGCCATGCGCTCCCGGCTCAGCCTGGTGACGCGCGAGCCGAGCGCCGTCTTGCGCACCACCGTGAGGTTGTCGAACGTGAGCGCGCAGCTCGCCGGCATGCCGTCGCGACCGTCCAGCTGGACCTCGGTCGGGATGCGCCGGACGGTCCTGGTGGCGGGCGCGACCAGGACGCGGTTGAGGTGCGGGATGGCGGCACTGCGGGTGAGGACGAGCGCCGGCCGCCGCCCGGCGTCCGGCACCTCGACCCACCACACCTCGCCCCGCCGCGGCTGGATCACCAGGGCTCGTCCACGACCAGTGCGCGGGTGGCCGCCTCGACCCATGGCTCCGGCTCTTCGTCCGGCACCCGCCGGTACCCGGCGACGATCGCGTCGTCGAGCTCCGCCTCCCTGGCGTCGTCGAGCAGCCGCTCCAGCGCGCTGCGCACGGCGTCAGTGCGGTTCGCGAAGCGCCCGCCCTCGACGATGCGGTCGAGATCGGCGATCAGCTCGTCCGGGAGACGAACCGCAATCTGAACTGTCATGCAATGAGCATACCGCCCAGGAGCCGGCGAGACCGGCGGGACCGGCGGCGGAGGACTGTGGAGCGGCATCGCGTACGTCATGGACGGGACTCTGGCACAAGCAGGCGGACGCGGCGCGGACAATGCGCCGATCGGTCCAGCCCGGCATTCGATGGCGAGTGGACGTCTCGCCCGAGTCGCGAGCACTCTGTGGGAGTCGGCCGGAGGACAGTGAGGCATCGACACGATTGGAACTGGGAAGCCGGGAAACGGGCGTGCTGGGTAGTATTGCGCGATGGCAGTCAGGTTGCCGCGGTTGGAGGTATGGGGCGACGAATCGGGGAATCTCGATTTCGATTCGACGACGGGGAGTAAGTACTTCGTAGTCTCGACCATGACGGTGGCTGACTCGCACCTTACCACCGGTCTGCTCGACTTGAGGCGCGAGTTGGACCGCAAAGGGTTCGAGCTCCCCGACGGCTTCCACGCGACAGACGATAGGCAGGCGGTTCGAGATGAAGTGTTCCAGCTCCTGACTCATGTCGCCGTGCGAGCGGACTTCACGTACTACACAAAGGGGAACGTCGATCCGCGAATCCAGG
>DASYBH010000297.1:0-16655 GCA_036500885.1 Candidatus Dormiibacterota bacterium | reverse complement strand
ACTGGACGGGTCCGCGACTCAGCAGGCGATCGTGCACTGGATGACCAGCGGCCCGAAGACCATCGCGCCTGACGCCACGATCGAGGAGGCACTTCAGCGCATGCTGGACGGTCACTTTCGCCACCTGCCCGTCATGGAGGAAGGCCGGCTGGTCGGCATGATCTCGATGCGCGACATCTCGCGGACACGACTGCGCCCCGGGGGATCAGGTCGCTGATCAGACCTCGCGGCGGCGGAAGCTCCAGAGCGTCAGGCCGATCACCAGGGTGAACCAGACGGCGGTCCACGCCAGGAACGGAGGCGCCGGCGCGTCGGTGGCTCCGAAGGGATTGCCGGCGGCGGCCGTGCCTGCCGCGCGCATCGCCGCCACGACCGAGGCGGGCTCCATCGCATAGACGGCGCCCCGCCACAGACCGTCCGTGGGAAGCAGCAGCTTGCTCACCACGCCCGTCGTGATCAGGCCCTGGTTGCCGATCGCCGAGCCGATGCCGCCGATGATTCCGCCGACCCAGGCCATGAAGTACGCGGCCAGCGGGATGATCGCCGCCGTCATCCCGGCGAGCCGGGTCGAAAGCAGCAGCGACAGCGTCATCAGCACCAGCCCGACGCTGGCCACGTAGGCGATCAACCCGACCGGCGAGGGCGGCACGTACCCGGTCGTCCAGTCGACCACGATCAGCTCCAGGATGCCGGCGCCGGCCGAGTAGAGCACGACGAGGCCGGCGAGGCCCAGCCACTTGCCCAGCACGAGCTCGCTGCTCCGGACCGGCCGCGCCAGCATGGCCAGGACCAGGTTCGACTCGACGTCTCCGGAGATGCTGGGCGCTCCCACCAGGACGGACATCAGGGCGAGGACGGCGGAGAACAGGAACACGATGAAGATCAGCACCTGCGAGGCGATGAGCCGGAGCTGGACCTCCCCGACCTCGGGACCGCCGCCCGGACCGTTGGCGTAGCGCAGCTCGTGGAAGCCCCAGCCCGTCGCGGCGATCACGATGAGCGTCAGGACCAGCACGGCTACCAGCAGCCTCCGGCGCGACGCCTCCCAGATGGTGAGCCGGGCGAACGTCAGGAGCGGAGCGAGCTCCGGCATCAGTGACCTCCTCCCAGGAGCTCGAGGAATCGGTCCTCCAGCGTCTGGTGGCGAGGCTCGACGGCGTAGACGCGGCCGCCCAGGCGCACCACCTCGGCCACCAGGTCAGGCACTCGCTCCGCGTCCAGGCCCCGGACGACGATCCACTCGCCGTCGTCCTCGGAGTGGCCGAACGCGCTCAGCGACTGCCGCTGACGGACATCGAGGCCGGTCACTCGAATCCTGCATGCCTGGCCGCCCAGCAGCTCGTCCAGCGTTCCCGTGGCGATGACCCGGCCGCGGTCCACCATCGCGACGCGATCGCAGACCATCTCGACCTCGGTCAGCAGGTGGGAGTTCAGGAACACCGCCGTCCCAGCCTCGCGCAGGTGGTGGATGACCTGGCGCACGTCGTAGCGCCCGACCGGGTCGAGCGCGCTGGTCGGCTCGTCGAGGAACACCAGCTCCGGCGAGCCGAGCAGGGCCACTGCCAGGCCGAGCCGCTGCTGCATCCCCTTGGAGTACGTCCTCACGCTGTCGCGGGCGCGATCCGAGAGGCCGACGAGCTCGAGCACGCGGGCGGTCTCCTCGCGCCAGGTCGCGCGGGGCAGGCGCGCCAGCTCGCAGTGGAGCCTCAGGACCTCGCCTCCGCGCAGCCAGGGCTGGTAGCGGAACAGCTCTGGCAGGTAGCCGACCCGCCGCCGGGTCGCCACCTCGCCGAGCGGCCGGCCCAGCACCCAGCCCTCGCCACCCGTCGGAGAGACCAGGCCCAGGAGCAGCTTGACGGCGGTCGTCTTGCCCGCGCCGTTGGGGCCGAGGAAACCGAAGACCTCACCCCTGGGCACGGTCATGGTCAGGCCGGCGAGCGCGACGGTGCGGCCGTAGCGCTTCGAGAGCTCGACACAGTGAATCGCGGGTGAGGCGGCGGCCGTTGCGGCCGCCGCCTGTCGTTCCTGCAGATCTACCACTTGTTCCCTGATGCTGGTGCGGATCACCCGAGGCTGTTGGCCACCGCCAGCGCCTCGTCCTCGGTGACGGTGCCGGCGACGCCGTACACGCGGCCGTTCTTGATCCAGATGATCGCGCTTCCCAGCCCGGTGTTGTCGCCGAAGGCCTGGCCCGTCACGCCCTGCACCTTCACGCTGTGGGCGTTCACGTAGCCGGCCGGGATCGGGATGGGCAGGTTGCCGGTGGGAGTGTCGATGCCGCTGATCGCCGCGCGCACGGTCGGGCTCAGGCCCGGCTGGGCGAGCAGCGCGCTCTTGATGTCGGCGACGCTGGCGCCGGTCGAGGAGACCTCGGGCGCCTGCATCTCGGCGACGGCCAGGATCGGGCCGGCCGAGGCGAGCGCCTGCCGCACCCGGTCGGCGGACTGCCGGTTTCCATCCGACTGCGCGCCGTCGCTCGCGGCGCCTGCCGCCGTCGAGCCATCCGACTTCGAGGCGCCGGCCCGCGCGCTCTGGGCCGCCTTGAGAACGTCGCCGTAGACGGCGGTCTCCGCCGGGCCCACCACCAGGGACACCGTGGTGCCCCGCAGCTTCGCCGGCGCGTTGTTGTTGAAGGTCACGCTTCCGGTCGACTGCGTGATCGCGGCGTACGAGACGGGCGCCTTCCGCAGCTCAGCCGGGAGCTTGCCGGAGCTGACCTTGATCACCGGCAGGCCGGAGATCTTCGCGGCCTCGGCGGCGGTCTCCGTCTGCTGCAGGCTGCCCTGCTTCCCGGCCTTGACGTCACCCCACTGGGAGAGCGTGTCGAGTCCGGTGAGATCGTTCTGGCCGATCGTCACCGGCGTGACCTGGCTCGGCTGGAAGATCTTCGTCAGGGTGCTGGCCAGCGGCGTGAACGCCATCGTCCCCACCAGGCCCAGCGCCACGGCGGCCGCGACCAGGCCGCCGATCGCCGGCCGGCGCCAGGAGCCCCGGAACACCATCAGCCGGGACGGCATCGGGTTCGCCCGGGCCTTGACCCGCGCCAGTGCGCCGGCAGGGTCGACCGTCACGCCGGGCACCGCCATCAGGGCCAGCGTGCGGCGGGCGTCGTCGGCCACCGCCGTGAACCGGGTCTGGCAGTCCGGGCAGTCGTTGTAGTGCGCCCGCGCTTCCTCGTCGAGCGCGTACGGCTCGTCGTACAGGCGACGGAGCGATCCGTCAGATAGATGTCGCACGGTTCATCTCCTTCCTCAGCGCTTGCTCGGCACGCCGCAGGAGCGTGCCGACCTGGCCGGCGCCGACGCCCAGCGCCGTCCCGACCTCCACGTAGCTCAGTCCGCTGTACCGCAGCGCCAGGACCGAGGCCGGCTTCGTCGGGAGCCGGGCCAGGGCCTCGCGGACGAGCCGCCGCTCCTCCTCCAGCTCGACCACCTGCTGGGGGTCGACCACGGAACCGGTGTGGTTCTGGACGTCCGCCATCTCGCGACGCTCGCGACGCTTGCGGCTGCGGATCCGGTTCAGCGCGGTGTGAACGGCTGCCCGGTGCAGCCATGCGGGCGCATAGCCGGCGTCGGGGCGGTGCTTACGGTGGAAGTCGAGGAACACCTCCTGGGCGACGTCTTCCGCCTCGGTGCGGTCGGTCAGGACGCGGTTGGCGACGGCCACCACCTTGCCGTACTCCGCCATGAAGAGGCGATCGAATGGCTCCATGGGAGCCTGCGGCGGGCCGGGGTCCGGCTCCGGGCCCTGAGTCATGGGGTTCGCGGACTTGGCTACCACATCCCTTAACGCACCATGCCGTCCGCGATTGTGACAGCAGCCCGGTGCCCGGTGCCGGTCAGTAGAAGATCGTGCGCGTCCGATGGTACGGCCGGACCGGGAAGAGGCCCTGGGAGAGGTCCCAGAGGATCCAGTCGACCTCGATCGCCATCAGCTCGCGGCCGCCCTCCGCCAGCTCGTCGCGCAGGCGCTCCACGGCCACGACGGTGGCGGCGCGGATCTCCACCTCGGCCGGCTCGCCGGCCTCCAGCGCCTCCCAGCCATCCACCCGCCGAGCCAGGCCGGCCGAGTACTCGAAGGCGCCGAAGTGGCGGAGGACCTGCGGCAATTTGTAGTCGGCGAAGCACGTGAGGGAGGCGAGGTCGGGGAAGCTCGCCAGGCCGGCGCCGTGGAGGTCGGCCGGCAGGATCTGCGCACGCTTGAGCAGCGGCACGCGAAGTCCGTCGTACGCGGTGACGTCGGCATACGAGGGCAGGCGCTCGGAGAGCGACCGCGCGGTCTCGGCGGCGGTCTCCCGCAGCAGGTCGTCGAAGCCGTGGGCCCCGAGCTGCCGCAGCGCCGCGGCACGCTCCTCCAGCATCGGGAAGTCGCCCAGCAGGTCGCGCAGGCGGCCGGCGGTCATCCCGGCCAGCGCGGCCGGCTCGCTCAGCGCGTCCCCGGCGGCGAACACGTCGCGCACCCGTTCGGCGAGCTGCCAGTAGCCGCCCGCGGTACCTCCCCAGAACGAGAAGTTGATCGTGTCCACCACCAGCATGTAGCGCAGCGTGCGCTCGGCGGGACCGCTGTAGTGACGCCGGCCGTCCCACGGTGGCACGGGCCGGCCGGCGATCTCCGCCAGCAGGCGGTCGAGCGGGCCGAGCCGGACGTCGCGCGCCCGCTCCACCACGGTCGCGCAGGCCGTGCGCACGCCCAGCGGGTCAGCTGGCGACAGAGCGGGCACTCTCCAACCGGCGCAGCTCGTCCTCGATCAGCTTGAAGTCCTTCTGGGGCAGCTGGTGAACGTGGCCCTGGAAGGCGAGCGTCCAGTGCTCGGGCGGCCACTTGCGCACGTACTCGAGCCGGTACGCGAGGTGCTTGGCGGGCAGCCACTCGGGATCCTCCAGGACGGCGTCCGGCTTGATGCGGACGCGCCAGGGGTAGTCCTCGTCGCGGCGGGCGGCCCGCCAGATGTGCGTGTGCTCCTCGAAGACGCCCGCGGTCAGCGTGCAGGTGGCGGTGAAGACCATGCGGCCGGTCACGTAGTAGAGGAGCCGGTCGCCGGGCTTCATCATCTCGGCTCGCCGGCGGTGGCGTGTCTTGATGCCCTGCACCGAGAAACCGCGCTCCTGCGTCTTGCGGTAGTTCTCGAGCGAGCTGACGATCATCCAGTACTGGGCGTTGCGAGGGGTCCGGGCAACCTTCTTCTTGCGGTTCCGGCTCCTGCTCCCCTCCTCTCCCTGTTGGGCCTCGGACATGGGGGAAGATGCTAACTCCGGTCTGTCCCCAGGGTACCGTGACCGGCGCCGTCGGAGTGCTCCCCGCTACGCTCGGCCGGGATGCTCAGCTTCGACATCATCGCCCGGGACGGGGCGGCACGCCGGGGGGTGCTCCGAACGGCACACGGCGAGATGGAGACCCCCGGCTTCTTCGCGGTGGCCACCCGGGCCGCCCTGAAGGGCCTCGACCCCCGCGCCGCGGCGGCCGTGGGCGTCCAGGCGCTGATCTGCAACGGCTACCACCTGGCCGTCCAGCCCGGGCCCGAGGTGGTGGCCGGCGCCGGCGGACTGCACCGCTTCATGGCGTGGGACGGCGTCCTGGCCACCGACTCCGGCGGGTTCCAGGTGTTCAGCCTGCGCCACGGGCAGGTGGCGGACGAGGTGAAGGGCCGGAGGCGCCTCCCGGTGGCGCGGCAGACCGACGAGGACCCGCTCGACGCGGTGCGGGTGGACGAGGATGGCGCCGACTTCCGCTCGTACCTGGACGGCAGCCGCCACCGGTTCACGCCCGAGAGCAACATGGCGCTCCAGCGCGCGCTGGGCGCCGACGTGCTGTTCTGCCTCGACGAGTGCACGCCGTTCCACGTGACCGAGGGATACACCCGCGCCGCGACCGAGCGAAACGTGCGCTGGGCGCGGCGCTGCTTCGATGCGTACCACGAGCTGGGGATGGCGGAGCGCCAGTCGCTCTACGGCATCGTGCACGGGGGCGTCTATCCGGACCTTCGCCGCTGGAACGCCGGTGAGATCGCCGCCATGGGCTTTCCGGGCTTCGGCATCGGCGACTGCCTCGGTGAGACGAAGTCGGACTGGTACGCGGTGGTCGACCTGGTCTGCCCGCTCCTGCCCGACGAGCGGCCGCGCCACCTGCTCGGCGTCGGCGAGCCCGACGACCTTGTCGAGGGCGCGCTGCGCGGCATCGACACGTTCGACTGCGCGATGCCCACGCGCATCGCTCGCCACGGTCAGGCCCTCCACGCCGGCCAACCCCGGTTCCGCCTCGACCTGACCAAGGCGGCTCGCAGGTGCGAGGACACGCCCATCGAGCAGGGCTGTCCGTGCTCGGCCTGCTCGCGCTTCGGCCGCGCGTACCTCCACCATCTGCTGAGGGCGCGCGAGATGCTCGCGATCCCCCTCATCGCCGAGCACAACCTGGCCTTCACGGCGCGGCTGCTGGCAACGGTGCGCGAGGCGATCAGCGCCGGCCGCCTGGCCGAGCTTCGGTCCGAGGTGCTCAGGCTGTCCGCCTGATCTCCCGCGGGAGCATCTCGGCCCTCATCATCTTGTGGAGATGGGTTTCGACGACGACATCGCGCTCCAGCGCTCCGGGCCCGGAGACTTCGACCTCGACGTACCGGCGCACTGGCGCGTGGCGCGCGGGGCCACCAACGGCGGGTACATCGCCGCCGCGGTCACCCGGGCGCTGGAGCTCACGGTCGCCGACCCCGCCCGACAGCCGCGCTCGCTGACGGTCCACTACGTCGCCGGCTGCGGCCCCGGGCCGGCCCACCTGACCGTCACGAAGGAACGGGAGGGGCGCTCCCTGACCACGTGCTCGGTCCGCATGACCCAGGGCGGCGCCACCGTGGCGCTCGCGCTCGCCGCGTTCGGGCATCCCCGGCCCGGCCTGGACTTCCAGCACGAGCCGATGCCCGAGGCGCCGCCCCCCGACACGGTGGCGCCGTGGCGTCTGGAGCGCGGGGCGCCACACTTCACCGGCAACTGGGACTACCGGTGGTGTGTCGGCGCGGCCCCGTACTCCCGGGCCGCGGAGGCGGTCACCGGCGGCTGGATCAGACCGGTGCTGCCCCGGACTGTGGACGCCCCGATGCTCGCGGCGATGGCCGACAGCTGGATCCCCCCTGTTCTGCTGCTCTTCGACCGCGTGCAGGGCATCGTGCCCACCGTCGACCTGACGATCCACTTCCGAACTGGCGTGCCGCTGCACAGCGCCACACCGGACGACTTCTCCTTCGCCGTCTTCCGCTCGCGCGTGGGCGCGGAAGGCTACTGGGAGAGCGACGGCGTGATCTGGTCGCCGGACGGCAGGGTGCTGGCCCAGGCACGGCAGCTCGCGGTGTTCAACCTGGGAGCCACACCCGGGATCGGTCGGTAGCAGCCGGGGCGTCGCGCGGCGGTGTCGGAGATCAAGGAAGACGACCTGCGCCCCCTGACCCCCCGGCAGATGAGGGGGGGAGGTGCGGACGCGGAGTCGCCAATCTGAGCCGGCGGTGTCGCGTCCGCCGCCAGCAGCTTCCGAACCGCAAGCGGAGATTTGCAAAACCGTCGGGTGCAGGTCGGTGCCGGTCGAGTATCGTGACAGGCTCAGCCAGTATGCGGGCAACCAAGTTCGATCCTCAGCGTGCGAACGACTCGCCCAACCCCGCGCCGAACGAACCGCCCGAGGCGGGTGAGTCTCATGACGGCCCGAGTGTCGTCCCTGCTCCCCGACCCGTGGCGCCGCCGTCAACCCCCGCCCCCAGCTACCGGTCGACCGCCCTGCCTCCGCCCCGCATCGAGCCGTCGCGACCTGAACCACCGCGACCTGAACCACGGCGGTTGGAGCCGCCGCGACCCGAGCCACCAAGACCTCAACCCCCGCGGTTGGAGCCACCTCGACCCGAGCCACCTCGACCCGAACCGCCTCGACCCGAACCGCCCCGCGCCGAGCCGCCCCGCGCTGAGCCACCGCGCGCCGCGCCGTCTCGTGCGTTCACCGCGGTGCCGCAGTACCGCTCGGCCGCGCCGCTGCCAGCGCGGCCCGCGCCTGCGCCAGGTCCGCGCTCGGCTCCCGCACCACCGGTTCCCGAGTTCCGCTCGGCCGCGCCCAGCAACTCGCCGCGGTTGACCGGCGCCCCGGCGCCCCAGCGGTCCGAGCCTCGGCCCGCCGACCCGCCGCGATTCACGCCGCCGGCCGCTCCCACCCCGCGACCGGCGCCGGCGGCCCCCCCGCCGCCGCTGGCCTCGCGACCGGCGCCCGTCCCCGTCGACCCGCCGCTCACCCTGAGTGGGCCCGAGCCGGCGCCGGCTCTGCGGCCGCAGGCGGCCCGCTATGGTCCGGGGCTGCCGCCCGTCGTCGCGCCGCGACCGCTGCCGGTGGCCTCTGCGCGGGCATCGGTGTCGCCGTCTCCACTGGCTCCGCCCGCGCTCCGCCCGGCTCTGGTGGTGGCGAAGCCACCGCGCTTCGGCGCCGGCCTTCCCGCGACTCCGGCTCCTGCCCCGGCCGCCCGTCCGGCGCCGCCACCGCAGCCCACGCCGCCGGCCGAGATGGCACCACCCCAGCCCGCGCCGCCCCCCCAGCTCGCCGCGCCGCCGCCGCACGCCGCCGCGTCGCCGCCGCAGGCCGCGCCGCCCGTTCCGGGGCTCCCGCCCTCGTACCTGCGCGCTCCCGGCCCATCCGTGAGCTCGGCGCCTGCCGTGCGTCCCGTACGCCCCGAGGCGGGTGACGCACTGGAGGTCGGGCGGCTGCGCTACGAGGAACTGCCCGCGGTCATCGAGGTGGTCAACGCGGATCTCCTGCCCGGGCAGCCGCCGTGCGGCCGGCACCGCCTGGAGATGGCGCTGCGAGGCGAGTCCCCGGTGGACTCGGGCTGGTGGAGGGAGCTGAGCAACGTCCAGGCCATCGTGGCCAGGCGCGGCGGCTCGGTCGTCGGAGCGGCGTCATACGCGATCGCGCCAGCGGACCGCAGCGGCTGGCTGCTCTGGCTGCACGCCCATGAGAATCGAGCGGTCGTCGAGGCGCTGATCGACCACATCCTGGGTGAGCTCACCGGCAGCTCCCACCTCTATGCCTTCTGGATCGCCACCGCCCTCAGCCTCGGCCTGGAGGCGCTGCCCGTGGAGCAGCGGCCGGTGACCCATGAGGTCCTGCTGTCCCGCGGCCTGGTGGGCCGGGACTCGTGGCGCTACCTGGTCCTGCCTGCCGAGCGGGCGCTGATCGACGGTCCCGAGGAGGCGACGTCGATCGTGTCGACATCCGGCCCTGGCGAGATGCCCGCATGGCGGCTGGCGATCGGTGACGGCCAGCAGGCTGTCGCCGCCGCCGAGATCGCGCTGGCAGCGGATGGATGTGGGGTGCTGTGGTGGATCGACGTCGAGCCGGCCCACCGAGGGCAGGGGATCGGCCGTCGCCTGCTCCGGCAGGCGCTGCGCTTCCTGGCCCTGCAGGGCGCGAACACCGTCGCGGCGTTCGTCGACCACGACGATCCACGTGAGCGCGATCCCCGACCGACCCTCCGGCTCCTGGGGTCGGCCGGGTTCCAGGAGGTGGACCGGCTCTGGTCGTACGAATCCCCGCGCCGCCGCTCGCGATGAGCCCGCGCGGGTAGCTCGCCGCACGGCTGTACGCAACTCGACCGGCCTCCGGGGCCCCGAGGCTACTGGGCGGCCATGGCTCCGCTGTGCGGCTCCGCCGCCGCGCCAACGCCGCCGGTCAGCTCCTCGGCGTCCTCGAAGCGGATGACCAGCCGCTTGCCGAAGGCGCGGGCGACCCGGTTCAGGGTGTCCACGTTCGGCTTGTGCCGGCCGCTCTCCAGACGCGAGATCGCGGACTTGGTGGTGCCGATCCGCCGAGCCAGCTCCTCCTGGGTGAGGTTGTGTCGGGCGCGGAGCATCGCCACTTCAAAGGCGGCGTCGTAGTAGGGCTGGATTCGCTCGTACTCGCCCCGGAACTCGGGCTCGTTGGTGAGCGCCTCCCTGATGTCCTCCTCGACGGTCCGGCCGATGGGGCTGATCAAGGGCACAACTCAAAAGTTAGCAGACATGCGAACTCCCCGGCTCCGCACCCCGGCGTCGCGGTAGTGGACGGCTTGCATATGGGCCACCCGCTAGACGAATCGTTCCGAATTGGGCTGAAGCACGGAGGCACGAAGAGCACGAAGACGCACGAAGGGCTTTGAGGTCAGCCTCAGCGCTTCGAGCCGATCCCCAGATCCCCTATTCCTTCGTGCGTCTTCGTGTCCTTCGTGCCTTCGTGCTGCAACTTATTCAGACTGACGACCGCCCGGGCGTTCACGGCCCTTCGCCAAGGCACTGAACCTCATGTGTCCCGAGTGTCCCGGTTCCGGAGGTCAGCCCTCGGGAAGCAGCGCGATCAGGTTGCGCAGCTGCGACAGGTGGGCCAGCTCGTGCGTCGTCACCTGCGCGCAGACGTCGAGCAGGGTCAGCTCGCCCTGCTGCGGGTCGAGCACCAGCCGCTGCCAGTCCGTCGCCGCGAGGCCCTTGAGCAGGTCGACCGTGCGGCGCCGGACCCGGCCGAAGCTGTCCAGCAGGTCGGCCAGCGGTGGGGACAGGTCGGGCGCGTGCGTCGGCTCGATGGAGGCGCGGACCGGCAGCTCGCGCTGCCCGTCGAGGTAGGCGCGTCGCAGCAGGCCGTCCACCGCTGAGCCCGCGTCGCTGAGGTGGCCGATCACCTCCTTCAGGGTCGGGAACGCCGGCGCGTGCCGGTACACGAGGCGGGGCTCGTCGAGTCCGGAGACCAGGTCGCCGACCCGCTCGGGCACGACGCCCAGCAGCATGAGCACGTCGTCACGCTCCATCCGGTCCGGCACTGCCACGACTGGCAAGGGTAGTCGCTCTGGCCGACCTATACTCCAGACGATGGCCACCACGTTGCCCCAGGCGACCTGCGACCGATGCAGGGCGCCACTGGTCGAGGACTCGGCCTACTGCTACAAGTGCGGTGAGCGCACGCGCAGGGCCAGGCGCATGGTCAGGCTCGCCATCCGGGTCGAGCTGCTCTTCATCGCCCTGGTCGTCCTGCTGGTGATCGGCTTCATCGCGGTCTTCTCCGTGCAGCGCTGAGGCGGGGTGAGGAAGACGACTTCCCCCCCTGACCCCCGGCAGGGGAGGGGGAGTGGCCGGCAGGAGGGGGACGGGGAGCCCTCCGAGGGGCGGCGAATCGATCAGCTCACCGCCGGTAGAGCGCTCGACCCTCCAGCTCGTCCTTGTTGAGCCGCTTGTTCAGGTGGAGACCCTCCAGCAGGAACTCGACGACCGATGCCTTGACCTCCTGGCGGTCGGCCAGCTGCAGCCGGCGGAGCGCCGCCGACAGCTCGGGTGCGTCGCCCAGCGACCGTGTGTACGTCGCCGCCGGCATCGCCTCGCCGACCTCGACGATCTCGCCGTCGTCGAAGCGGTTGACCAGGTTCTCGAACTGTCCCGCCGCGAAGTAGCGGCTGAACACCGAGCTGATCGCCGCCCGCTGGATGCGCTCGAGGACCTGCTCCTCCTTGCCCTCGTCCAGCGCCTCGATCTCGACGCGGCCGCTCGTCGAGGCGGCCACGAAGCGCAGGTCGGCGATCCGCGGCACCGCCACCTGCTCGCCCAGCCGCACGGTGCGTCGCACCGCGTTCGCCACGAGGTTCTCGTAGTTGCCGATCGACATGCGCACCGACACGCCGGACGCCTGCGAGATGTGCGGGCTCCGCCGGGCCAGGTGGGTCATCTCGGCGACGATCTCCTTCATGAAGTCGGGCACGATCACCTCGATGTCCTCGGGCAGCGTGCTCCGCTCGGCCTCCATGATCGCGATCTCCTCGGTGGCCGCCAGCGGGTAGTGGGTGCGCACCTGGGAGCCGAAGCGGTCCTTGAGAGGCGTGATGATGCGGCCCCGGGAGGTGTAGTCCTCCGGGTTGGCGCTGGCCACGACCATCAGATCGAGCGGCATCCGGATCCGGTAGCCGCGGATCTGGACGTCCTTCTCCTCCATGATGTTCAGCAGGCCGACCTGGATGCGCTCGGCCAGGTCCGGCAGCTCGTTGATGCCGAAGATGCCGCGGTTGGTGCGCGGGATGAGACCGTAGTGAATGGTCAGCTCGTCGGCCAGGTACCGGCCCTCGGCCACCTTGATCGGGTCCACCTCGCCGATCAGGTC
The DNA here is from genome assembly GCA_036500885.1 of Candidatus Dormiibacterota bacterium. Taxonomy (GTDB): domain Bacteria; phylum Chloroflexota; class Dormibacteria; order Dormibacterales; family Dormibacteraceae; genus CF-161. The sequence goes on along the minus strand of DASYBH010000297.1, from coordinate 4,526 downwards.
GGCGATCGAGATGTCCGGCGTCGCCAGCTTCTCGCCGTATCGCCGTTCCCGTGGCAGCCACTCGATCGGGGCCTGGTCGCCGAGCTCGGCGATCACGTCCCGGCAGCGCCTGCAGATCGGCGCGTAGGGGTGGTCGTTGACCTCGCAGCCCGCCATCACGGGGACCTCGGGGTCGAGGAGGCCCGTCAGCGCGCGCATGATGCGGCTCTTGGCCTGGCCGCGCTCGCCGAGGAGGATCAGGTCGTGGCCGGAGATGATCGCATTGCTGATCTGCGGGATGACGGTCTCGTCGTACCCCACGATCCCGGGGAACAGCTCCTGTCCGGAGCGCAAGTGGGCCAGCAGGTTACGCCGCAGCTCGTGCTTGACTGTCTCGCGCACGTGGCCGCTGGCCCTGAGCTCAGCGATCGTTGCCGCCTTCAAGGCACTCACCCACCTCACTATAGACTGGACGGGCCTTGTCCTCTCACCTCTCCGTCGTCGATCGGTACCGGAGCGCTCGCGAATCCGGGGCTCCGCTGGTGGGCGGCCACCGTGGCAACCCCGCCGAGCATCCCGAGAACACGCTGGCCTCCTTCCGCTCGGCCATCGAGCTTGGCGTCGACATGATCGAGTGCGACGTCCACCTGACCGCCGATGGGGAGCTGGTCGTCATCCATGACCATACGCTCGACCGCACCACCGACGGCACGGGGCTGGTCGGCCGGCACACGCTCGCCGAGCTGCGCCGCCTGGATGCCGGTGGCGGCGAGCGGCTGCCGGTGCTGGCCGAGGTCTGCGAGCTGGCCCGCGACCGTGTGGGCCTCTGCGTCGAGACCAAACAGCTCCCGGTCCCGTACCCGGGACTGGAGGAGCGGCTGATCGCCTGCCTGGACACGCTGGGGATGCTCGACCAGACGACGGTGATCAGCTTCCACCACGGATCGCTGAAGCGCCTGAAGGACCTGCAGCCGCGGCTGGCGGTGGGCGTGCTCGAGGGCGCCAGACCGATCGATCCCGTCGCGCTGATGCGCAGCGTGGGCGCGGAGATCTACTCGCCCCACTACGGGGCGATCGACCCCGAGCTGGTCGAGGGGGTCCACGCGGCCGGCGGTGTGGTGGGCGTGTGGACCGTCGACGACCCGAGCGCGGTCGCGTGGTGCCGGGCCTGCCGGCCCGACTCGGTCTTCACGAACAGGCCCCGAGAGATCCTTCGCGCGTTCCGCGACTGAACGGCGTGGGTACGCACCGCTGATGTGGGCCCGTGGCGGGCGGGGCATGGTCGGCGCACGCATCGACTTCCTCGACGCCGAGGCGTCGCTGGAGTGGCCGCTGCTCAAGCGGGTCTTCGGCTACTTCTCGGCCTACTGGTCGCACGCGCTGCTGGCCCTGGTCACCATCGTGCTCGGCGCCGCGTTGGGCCTGGTCCCGGCGCTCGTCACCAAGACGCTGATCGACAGGGTGCTGCGGCCGGGCGTCAGCTTCCAGATGGTCGCGCTGGTCGTCCTGGCCGGGGTGCTGGCCGGGTTGGGCGAGGGCATCCTCGGTGTCCTGCGCTCGTACATCCAGAACGCGATCGCGCAGGGCATCATGTTCGACCTCCGCAACGAGCTCTTCAGCCGGCTGCTCGACCAGTCGATCGCGTTCTTCACCCGGATCAAGACCGGCGACATCATGTCGCGGCTGTCCAGCGACGTCAGCGGCATCCAGTCCGTCGTGTCGGACACGCTCTTCAGCCTCGTCGCGAACGCGTTCCTGATCGGCAGCACGACCGTGCTGATGCTCTACCTGGACTGGCGTCTGGCGATCGTCTCGCTCGTCGTGCTGCCGCTGTTCGTCCTCCCGACGCGCCAGGTCGGGCGCGCGACGTTCACCAACCGCCGGCAGGGGCAGGAGAAGCTCGGCGAGCTCAACTCGTACATCGCCGAGACGCTGGGGATCTCGGGCATCCTGCTGGTCAAGGCGTTCGTGCGCGGTGCGGCGGAGCGGGCGCGCTTCGGAGCGCTGACCGACGAGCTGCGCCGCATCAACATCCACACGATGCTGATCGGCCGCTGGTTCTTCGCGATGATGGGCTTCCTCACGACGGGCGGGCCCGCGGTCCTCTGGCTGATCGGCGGCTACCTGGTGGTGACGCGGCAGGCGTCGCTGGGCACGGTCGTCACCTTCGCCACGGTCCTGCTCGCCCGTCTCTACGGCCCCGTCTCGCAGGTCGCCAGCCTGCACGTCAACGTGATCGGCTCGCTCGCGCTGTTCCAGCGCATCTTCGAGTACCTCGACCTCGAGGTGCGCGTCGCCAGCCGCCCGGACGCGCCGCCGCTGCGCGAGGTGCGCGGCGAGATCCGGTTCGAGGGCGTCACGTTCGCCTACAGTTCGCGGTCCCGGCCGGCGCTGTCCGACGTCAGCTTCACGGTCGACCCCGGTCAGCTCGTGGCGCTGGTGGGCCCGAGCGGCGCCGGCAAGACGACGATCACGTCACTGATCCCGCGCTTCTACGATCCCCTGTCCGGCAGCGTTCGGATCGATGGTCAGGACGTGCGAGACGTCACGCTCGAGTCGGTCGGTCACCAGGTCGGGATCGTCTTCCAGGACACGTTCCTGTTCCACACCACCGTCCGCGAGAACCTGCTCTACGCGCGTCCGGACGCGACGGACGACGAGCTCCGCGCAGCCTGCCGCTCGGCCTACATGGACCACGTGATCGAGGCGCTGCCCGACGGCTACGAGACGGTCGTCGGCGAACGCGGCCACCGCCTGAGCGGCGGCGAGAAGCAGCGCCTCGCGATCGCCCGCGTCATCCTCAAGGACCCGCGCATCCTGGTGCTGGACGAGGCGACCTCCAACCTGGACACGGAGTCGGAGCGGCTGATCCAGGCGGCCCTGCAGCCGCTCTTCCGCGGCCGCACCTCGGTGGTGATCGCGCACCGTCTCTCCACCGTGCTGGCCGCCGACCAGATCCTGGTGATGGAGCGGGGTCGCCTGGTCGAGCAGGGGACGCACCGCGAGCTGCTGGCCAGCAGCGGGCTGTACGCGCGGCTGTACCGGCTGCAGTTCGAGCCGGAGGTGCGGGCGGGCTGAGCATCTGTCGGCCCGGCATCTGCTCCAATGGCACTCGTGAGCGACACCATCCTGGCGGAGGCCGGCGGCCTCCGCGAGTTCAGCTCCCGGTTGGCCGAGGCCATGGGCGCGGCGCCGGACGCGGCCGCCGAGGTCGCCAGGCATCTCGTCAGCGCCAACCTGTCCGGACACGATTCGCACGGGATGCTGCGCTGGTCGCAGTACGTCGGTGAGCTCGACCGCGGTGAGCTCGACCCGGCCGCCCGTGTCGAGATCCTGCGCGAGACGGCCATCACCGCGTTGTTCGACGCCCACCGCGGCTTCGGCCAGCACACCACCATGGCGGCGACGGAGTGGGCGATGGAGCACTCGCGGGAGCACGGCATCGCCGCCGCGGCGGTCCGCCACTCGATGCACATCGGCCGGCTCGGCGAGTACACGGAGCGAATGGCCGGCGAGGGCCTGGTTGGGATCGTCACGGTCGGCGTGGCCGGCCGCGGTTCCGGGAGCGTTGCGCCGTTCGGCGGCGCCGCGCGCTTCCTGGGCACCAACCCGTGGTCGATGGCCGTGCCGGCGGGCGGGCGGCCCCCGCTCGTCTACGATGCCGCCACCTCCACGGTGGCCGAGGGCAAGGTGCGGCTGGCCCGGGCCAAGGGGGAGGCGCTGGCGCCCGGGCTGGTCCGCGACCCCGAGGGCCGGCCCACGGTGGACCCCGCCCAGCTCTATGCGGGCGGCAGCCTGACGGTTGTTGGGGGCGACATCGCCGGCCACAAGGGCCACGGCTTCTCCCTGGCCTCCGCGCTGATCGGCGGGCTGGCCATGATCGCCGACCCCGATCCGACCCCCGCCGGCTGCATGCGCCCGCCGGACACATGGGGCACGCGACTTGCCGGTGTGTTCATCGTGGCGATCGACCCGGCCGCGTTCGGCGACCCCGATCGGTACCGGGACCAGGTGGCCGGCGTCCTGGACACGCTGCACGAGGTGCCGGCGGCGCCGGGAACCGAGCGTGTCATGGTGCCCGGAGACCCCGAGCGCCTGAGCCGGGAGCGGCGGGCCCGCGAGGGCATCCCGGTGCCGGCCGCGACGTGGGAGGAGCTCGTCTCGATCGCGGAGCGGTTCGGCGTTCGGCTGCCATCAGGACACGTGGCTCCGTCCGGGTAGAGCGTCGGGCGGCGCCAGTGTGCGCCTCGAGGTGGAGCAGGCCGCGGCCGAGTCGGCCCGCTACGCGAACATGGTGGTCGGTCCAAATGGACTGGACTGATTCCCCATGAACGTGTCTGTCGACCCGCAGAGACCAGGGATACGATTGGTAGCGCACGAGGCGGGACCACAGGCTTCGACCTCGATGCCTGTGGCCACCACCCTGCCAAGCACGGTTCATGATGGAGTGATGCCGACGTGTTCGATCTCTGGGAAGTAAGAGCCATTGCTTCGCAGTCCGCTGCCGAGCAGCCGCCGAACCTGGAAGCGCCCCCGCGTGGGTAGGC
>DASYBH010000296.1:0-6237 GCA_036500885.1 Candidatus Dormiibacterota bacterium | reverse complement strand
GCCAGGTGGAGCAGATCGGCGATCGCGCGGTTGTCCAGGCCCTGGGCCATGAGCTCGAGGATCTCGCGCTCCCTGGCGGTCAGGCTGGCCGCCACACGCTGCCGCTCCGCCTCCTCGCGCTCCCGTGCCCGCTCCCTGCCGAGCAGGGACACCAGCTCGCCAGCCCGGAGCAGGATCTCGCCCTCGCCCGCGCGCCGGACGGCGGCCACCAGGTTGTCCAGCGGCTCGGACTTGAGCAGGTAGCCGCAGGCGCCCACCTCCAGCGCCGCCAGCATCGCGCTGTCGGAGCTGTCGGCGCTCAGGAACACGATCCGGAGGTCGGGCCGCGCCAGCCTGCGGACCGCGTCGGCCCCGGTGGCATCGGGGAGCCGGTAGTCGATCAGCAGCACTTCCGGGCTGCTCTCCGCGACGCGGACGATCGCGTCCCGCGCCGTGTGCGCCGTTGCCACCACCTCCATGTCCGGCTCCCGTCCGAGGGCGAGCACCAGCGCCTGGACGATCATCTCGTGGTCGTCCACGATCATCACCCGCAGCCTGTCCACGCAATCCCCATGGTAGGGCACCCACCCGCAGCGACCCTCCGCCCACCCTCGGAAGGCGCGATGTCCGGCGTCAGATCTCGACCAGGCCCTTGCGGACCGCGTACAGGACCGCCGCGGAACGGTCGCCGATGTCGAGCTTCTCGTACAGGTTGCTCATGTGGTTGCGGACCGTCTTGTCGCTGATCTTCAGGGTGTAGGCGATCTGCTTGTTCGCCATGCCGCCGGCCAGGAGCCTGAGGATCTCGATCTCCCGCCCGGTGAGCCCGTCGTAGAAGTCCTTCGGCGTGCTGACCCCGGTGAGCATCTCGAGCACCCGGTTGGCCACCGCGCTGGCCATGACCCGTTCACCGGCCATGACCGCCAGCAGGCTGGACACGATCGAATCGATGGTGGCGTCCTTGAGGACATACCCGCTGGCTCCCGCCTGGAGCGCCTGGATGATCTGGTGGTCGGTCTCGAAGGTGGTGAGCAGCAGGACCTTGACCTTCGGGTGGCTCGCGACGACCTGCCTGGTCGCCTGGATGCCGTCCAGTTTGGGCATCTTCAGGTCCATGAGGACGACGTCGGGCTTCAGCGAGCCGGCCAGCTTGACGGCCTCGACGCCGTCGCCTCCCTGGCCGACGACCTCCACCCGGGGATCTTCCCCCAGGAGGCCCGCCAGGCCGGTTCGGAACAATGCCTGGTCATCGACGATGAGCACGCGGGCTCGGGTCTCGATCGCGATCATGTCAGGCTCTCCTTCGCTGCGTTGGGGACGGTGGCGCGCACGGTCGTGCCACCCGTGCTGTTGCCGGAGACGCGGACCTCGCCTCCGAGCAGGACCGCCCGTTCATGCATGCCCATCACACCCATTCCCGGCGGCCGGACGCCGTCGAGGGCGATGCCGCTGCCGTCGTCGCGGACGATCACCTCGAAGCCGTCGCGGCCGGCCGCCAATTCGACGCACACGCTGGCCGCGCCGCTGTGCAGCAGGACGTTGTTGAGCGCCTCCTCCACGATCCGGGCCAGGTTGTGGGCGGTCGTGGCCGCGAGCCGGGACGGCCATGCGGCAGAGACCACGAGCTCGACGCGAATGCCGGTCGTGGCCTGGAAGCGCTTCAGCAGCGCCCTGATCCGCTGCGCGAAGTCGTTCTCGGTGGAGGACTCCTCGCGCAGGTCGTAGAGCACCTGCCGCAGGTTGTGGAGCACCTCACGGGTGGATGCCTGCAGGCTCTCGGCCCGCTCCACGACCTGGTGGTGGGCGGCCTGGTCCCGCTTGAAGGTCTCCAGGTCGACCACCATCAGGGTCAGGATCTGCGCGACCGAGTCGTGCAGCTCGCGAGCGAGCCTCCTCTTGACGTCTCTCTCATCGCTGCTGCCCGACTCCATCGCTTGCCGGGCAGTCCCAGGGGTGGAGCGCATGATTCCAGTCTGCTGACGGCAGGCGGGCATGACACCGGGCAGGTGGTGGGACGTTTGCCCCTGCATGTGCTGGGCGGCGGCGGCTCCCCGCCGCCCGATGTTTACTGCCTATCCCGAAACTCCGACAAGTCCCAGGGTGGCCGGAAGCGAGGGCTTTGCCCAAGTGTCCAAGTGCATCTTCCCTAGGTCACCCAGCCCCGACTACAGACCCGAAGGTTCACCCCCACCGCCCTTCGGGCATCTGGGGACCCCGCGCCGAAGGCGCCCCAAACGTCCCGGATAAGAGGGGGGGTTCCGGAAGGGGGGGCTTGCCCCCCCTTGCATCTGGGACCGGTCAGTTTGCGGAACCCATTACCCTTCCCTCCGGCTATGAAGCTGCTCGAATACCAGGCGAAGGAAGTTCTGGCCTCGCTGGGAATCGCCATCCCGCCCGGCCAGGTGGCGCGCACGCCCGAGCAGGCCGCCCAGGCGTGCGCATCGCTCGGCCCGGTGGCCGTGAAGGCCCAGGTGCCCGTGGGTGGGCGGGGCAAGGCCGGCGGCATCAAGCTCGCGCGCACGCCCGATGAGGCGCAGGCGGCGGCCGAGCAGATCATCGGAATGGACATCAAGGGGCACCGGGTGCCGCTCGTGTACTGCGAGGGCGCGCTCGACATCGCCAGGGAGATCTACCTCGGCTTCACCGTCGATCGCGACGCCCGCGCGAACATCCTGATGCTGTCCGCCAGGGGCGGCATGGACATCGAGGAGGTCGCGGAGGAGGCGCCGGAGGCGATCGCGCGGCTCCATCCCAACCCCTGGCGCGGCCCGCTCGACTTCGAGCTGAACCGGTTGGTCTTCGAGGCCGGCCTGGGTGAGCACGCGCGGGCGCTCGTGCCGCTGGTGAAGCGCCTCTACCGGGCGATCCCTGAGCACGACGCGGTCACCGCCGAGATCAACCCGCTGGTCGTGACCGCCGGCGGGAAGCTGGTGGCTGGCGACGCCAAGCTGGAGACCGACGAGAACGCGAGCTTCCGGCAGAGGACGCTGGAGGAGCGCTACACGGGCGTGATGGAGGGCGACCGGTACGAGGTCGAGGCGGCGAAGCGCGGCCTGACCTACGTGTCGCTGGGCGGGGAGATCGGCATCATCGGCAACGGCGCCGGGCTCTGCATGGGGACGCTGGACATGGTCGTGAGCGCCGGCGGGCACGCGGCGAACTTCTGCGACATCGGCGGGGGCGCCAGGGCCGAGGTCGTGGAGAACGCACTGACGGTCATCCTGATGAACCCCAACGTGCGCGGCATCCTGATCAACGTCTTCGGCGGGATCACCCGCGGTGACGAGGTGGCCAGGGGCCTGGTCCAGGCGCGGGACAACCTGAGGATGAGCCTTCCCCTGGTGGTGCGGCTCTCGGGCACGAACGAGGAGGAGGGGAGAGCCATCCTGAAGGAGAACGGCATCGAGCCAGGCGCCAGCGGCTGGGAGGCGGCTCGGAAGATCGTGGAGCTGACTCGCTGATGGCGATCCTGCTGACGAACCAGACCCCGGTCATCATGCAGGGCATCACGGGCCGTGAGGGCTCCTTCCATGCCCAGCAGATGCAGCTGATGGGCACCCGGCTGGTGGGCGGCGTCAGCCCCGGCAAGGGCGGCACCACCACCCTGGACGTCCCCGTGTTCGACACCGTGGCCGCCGCGGTGCGCGACACCGGCGCGACGGCCAGCGGCATCTTCGTCCCCCCGCCGTTCGCGGCCGACGCGATCATGGAGGCCGCCGCGGCCGGGATCACTCTGATCGCGTGCATCACCGAGGGCATCCCGATCCAGGACATGATCCGGGTCAGGGACTTCCTGAGGGACTTTCCCGCGACCCGCCTGATCGGACCCAACTGCCCCGGTCTGCTGACCCCCGGCCAGGCCAAGATCGGCATCATCCCACAGCGCTTCAGCAGCCCCGGCCCGGTCGGCATCGTCTCCCGCAGCGGCACGCTCACGTACGAGACCATGGCCGCGCTGACGGCCGCGGGAATGGGCCAGTCCACGATCGTCGGCATCGGCGGCGACCCCGTGCTGGGACTGGCCTTCGCCGACGTGATCGAGCTCTTCGAGCAGGACCCGGCGACCACCCACCTGGCGGTGATCGGCGAGATCGGCGGCTCCGACGAGGAGCGGGCGGCCGAGCTGCTGGGCCGTGGCTCGCGGCTGCATTCGGTCGCCTTCATCTCCGGCCGGACGGCGCCGGAGGGCAAGCGGATGGGCCACGCCGGCGCGATCGTCTCGGGCAACCGCGGCACGGCGAGGAGCAAGGAGGAGGCGTTCCGCGCGGCCGGCGTTGCCGTGGCCGAGACGACGGCTGACATCGTCGAGCTGCTCAGCGGCTCGCGGGTGGGCCTCGGCGGCGACGGCGCCTGATGGCAACTTACAAAGTCTTGACCGCGCTCGAGCGACCGATCCCGGATCGGGCCGTTACCGTCTTGTATGGAGATGCTCGAGGACATTGCGGCCTACCTGACCCTCGCGCCGCTGGCGGGCAGCCTGGTGCTCGCCGCGATGGCGGTTGCGTTCTGGCTGCGCGGTCGCCGGCCCGCGCCGGCTCGCGTTCGCGTTCGCATCCAGGACCGGCGATAGAGACAGCCGCCCACATCCCTTCGTCCGGCTAGACTGGCGACGTGGTGCCTGTCCACGTCGCCGTGGTGCTGGCTGGCGCCGAGGCGCGGCGTCGGAATGCGCTGGCGCTGGCCGGGTTCGTGATCTGGCTGGCCTACACGCGGTTCTACTCGCCGCTGCATTCGGTGCACGCCACCATCCCGGCGTGCCCGTTCCTGACGATCACCGGCCACCCCTGCCCCTTCTGCGGGGGCACCCGTTCCTTCGCGCACATGTGGAACGGCAACGTCGCACAGGCGGGCCTGCTGTACCCCCTCGGCCCGCTGCTGTTCGCCGGCACGCTGGTCGCGGTCCCGGTGCTGGTGCTGGCGCTGCTGTTTGGTCGGGACCTGGAGCTGCATCTGCCGGACCGCCTCAGGCGGGCGGCGATCGGCGGTGGGCTGGGCGTGCTGGCGGTCAGCTGGGCGCTCAAGCTGACCGTCCTGCCCAACTGAGCCTGCCGTGGACTTCGATCTATCGGACGAGCAGCTGGCGATCAGGGACCTGTGTCGCGAGTTCGCCCGCGAGGTGGTCGCTCCGGCCGCACCCGCGCTGGACCGTGAGCATCGCTTTCCCTACGACATCGTCCGGCAGATGGGTGACCTGGGCCTCTTCGGGCTGCCCTTCCCCCAGCAGTGGGGCGGGGCCGGAGGGGACTTCCTGTCCTACTGCATCGCCATCGAGGAGATCGCGCGGGCCGATGCCGGAGTGGGGATCACGCTGGAGGCGGCCGTATCGCTGGGCGCCGCGCCGATACACGATTTCGGCACGCGCGAGCAGAAGGAGCGCTGGCTGCCGGACCTGCTGGCCGGCCGCGGCCTGTGGGCCTTCGGCCTGACCGAGCCGCAGGCCGGCTCCGACGCGGGGGCGACGCAGACGCGCGCCGACCTGTCCGGCGGCGCCTGGGTCATCAACGGCGCCAAGCAGTTCATCACCAACTCCGGAACGGATATCTCCGCCGGCGTGACGATCACGGCCGTGACGGCCCGAAACCGGGGCGCCCCGCGCGGGGAGATCAGCGCGATCCTGGTGCCTCGCGACTCCGCCGGCTATGTCGTGCAGCCCGCCTATCACAAGCTCGGCTGGCACTCGTCGGACACGCACCCCCTGGCGTTCGACGACTGCCGGGTGCCGGAGGAGAACCTGCTCGGGCGCCGGGGTGGTGGCCTGCGGCAGTTCCTGCGCACCCTGACGGGAGGCAGGGTGGCCATCGCGGCCCTCTCCGTCGGGCTGGCGCAGGCGTGCCTGGACGCCTCGCTGGCGTATGCCGGCGAGCGCAGGGCGTTCGGGAGGCCGATCTCGGCCTTCCAGGCGATCCAGTTCAAGATCGCGGACATGGCCACGGAGGTGGAGCTGGCCCGTCTGATCACCCACCGGGCCGCCGTCGCGCACCAGGCCAGCGCGGAGTCGACCGGCGAGGTGCGCCGCCTGGCGGCCATGGCCAAGCTCTACGCGTCGGAGGCCGCCAAGCGCGCGGCGGACCAGGCCGTCCAGATCCACGGCGGGTACGGCTTCATCGAGGAGTACCCGGTCGCCCGCTACTGGCGGGACGCGAAGATCAACGAGATCGGCGAGGGGACCTCCGAGATCCAGCGGATGCTGATCGCTCGAGAGCTGGGCTGCGGGGAGGCTGCTCCCGCTGCCCCGGAGGGATCGGAGTAGGGCGGCGG
>DASYBH010000295.1:0-5922 GCA_036500885.1 Candidatus Dormiibacterota bacterium | reverse complement strand
CGGGATGCTGTCCGGGTGCAGGAAGGCGCTCAGCCTGAGCACGTCGGCCGCCGCCGCGTCCGCCTGCTCGACCTGCGAGAACGCGAGCGCGAACGTGGCCGCGATCGACGTGGGATGGTCCCGCGCCTGGGCGCCGCGCCGCCGCAGCAGCTCCCCCTGCTGGGTCCGGTAGCGAGCCAGGTAGCCGGCCAGGCCGCAGTCGGTCTCCTCGACGTAGGCGCCCGCCTGGTCGAGCGCCAGCGGCAGGCCGCCGAACTCGCTCGCTATCTCCGCCGCGATCTCCCGCTCGGTCGCGGGCGCCTCGTCGGCACGGCCGTCGGGCGGCGCCACCTTGGCGCGCCGGAGCAGGAACAGGACGGCCTCCTCGGCCGGCATGGCCTCCAGCTCGATGCCCTCGGCCACCGTCCCGCTCGCCTGGGCGCGCATGGTCAGCACGACGCCGCCCTCGCCCGGCGGCAGGAACGCCTCGACGTCCGCCAGCTCGTCGACGTTGTCGAGGACCAGCAGCCAGCCGGGGTTCTGCTCGAGCCAGCGCTGCACGGCGGCCACCACCACCCGCGGCTCCTCGTCGGGCCCCACCGGCAGCGCCAGCGTCTCGGCGAACGCGACGAAGTCCGCGGTGAGGCTCTCGCGGCTGGTGGCGTCGGCCCACAGGACGGCGCGATACTCGCCGGCCCATCGGTGCACGTACTCCAGCGCGGTCTGGGTCTTGCCCACCCCGGCGAGTCCCGTGATCGCCTGCGGCACACCCGGCGTGCGGGCGCTCAGCGCGTCGTGGAGGCGCTCCATGAATGCCTCTCGCCCGGTGAAGTAGCCGTTGCGGCGCGGGACGCGCCAGAACTCGGGTCGACAGGGGGCCACGGCCTCCGCGGGCGTGACGAAGCCCAGGTCCTCGGGCGTCTTCTCGTACAGGGCGCAGAGCCTCTGGCGGAAGTGGGGGCCCGGCTTCATCACGCCGGTCTCCCAGCGGCTCACCATGACGGCGTTGGTGCCGATCGCGGCGCCGACCTGCTTCTGCGACCAGCCCCTCTGTTCGCGCTCCAGCCTGAGCTGCAGGTTTGGAGCGCGTTCGGCCTTCCCCGCCGGCATGTCACAAAAGATAAGCGTTGTGCAAGCACTCGATAATGCTCCCGGCCACTTTCCTGCGCCATTCTGGACTCAGCCGCCCGCCCCCGGGAACGGCGACCATGCGAAGAGGGGGAGGCCACTGGGGATACTGGGAGCGCGAGGAGACGTGCGCCGCTTCCTGAGGGGTGGGCGGGCCCGTTCCTCACGTACCCTCAGTGGCAGCGTGGCAGAGCGGGTCATTGTGCAAGAAACTTGCACAACTCACCCGGGCCCTGATACGGTGGCGCCCCATGAGAATCGCCTTCGTGGGCAAGGGTGGCAGCGGCAAGACCACCCTCGCCGCGCTGTTCGCCCGCTGGCTGGCCGCCACGGGCGCGCCGGTGCTGGCCATCGACGCGGACATCAACCAGCACCTCGGCACGGCGCTCGGCCTGTCGCCCCGCGAGGCGGAGGCCCTGCCGTCGCTCGTGGAGCATCTCCCGGCGCTGAAGGAGCACCTCCGCGGCGCGAACCCGCGGATCCGGTCCGCGGAGTCCATGGTCAAGACCACGCCCCCGGGGACAGGCTCGCGGCTGCTGACCCTGGTCGAAACCGGGCCCGTCCTCGAGGCGGCCGAGCGCGAGGTCGGCGGCGTGCGCCTGCTCGTCACCGGGCCGTTCGCTGAGGACGACCTCGGCGTCGCCTGTTACCATTCCAAAGTTGGCGCTGCGGAGCTGCTGCTCAATCATCTGGTCGACCGCAGGGATGAGTACGTCGTGGTCGACATGACGGCCGGCGCGGACTCGTTCGCGTCGGGCATGTTCACACGCTTCGACCTCACCGTCCTTGTCGTCGAGCCCACGGCGCGAAGCGTCGCCGTGCACCGCCAGTACCTGGGATATTCGCGCGGGTTCGGCGTGAGCATCGCGGCGGCCGGCAACAAGGTCCGCACCGACGACGATCGCTCGTATCTGGAGACCGAGCTGGGCGCGCCGCCGGCCGCGGTCTTCGTCGACTCCGAGTACGTCCGGGCCATGGAGAAGGGCCAGTTCCTGCCGCTGCGACGGCTGGAGCCCGAGAACGAGCTGGGACTGCGGCGGCTCCGCGGGGTGCTCGACGGGCAGCGGAAGGACTGGGACCGGTTCCACCGACAGACCGTCGAGTTCCACATCCGCAACGCGCGGGCGTGGGCCAATGCGGCGGTCGGCGAGGACCTGACCGCCCAGGTGGACCCCGAGTTCGTCCTCAGTGTCAAGGAGTGACCCAGATGTCCCTCGACGTTTCGCCACAGCTGATCGAGCAGGCCGAGCGCGGCGAGATCGACGAGCGCGACTTCGTGCGCACCGTCGCCACCTCGCTGCCGTATGCGTGGACCGTCGTGAGCCGGGTGGCCGGCCGCCTCCAGGCCGGCGAGACCGGTCCCGCCGGGTTCGCCGAGGACGCCACCCCGCCGCCCTCCGAGGCCGAGCGGGGCCAGCTCCTGCGGGCGCTCGCCAGCGATTCCATCCGGGGCGCGCTGGAGCGCCACTTCGACGTGCGCCTGGCGTTCCAGAACTGCCACAGGGTGGCCGCCTTCCGACCGCGGGACGGCGACGGCCCCGCCCACCGCGAGTTCACCTCGCCACGGGCGCAGGTCCTGAACCAGACGCCCGCGCTGCGCCACTGCTGAGAGATTCGGAGGGGGAGGCCGGCCTCCCCCTCCGGCCGCAGTTAGCATCCATCCGTGAACATCACGACCCGAACCGACGCCCTGGCCGAGGCTGCGAACGGCGAGCCGATGGACCCCGACCACTTCACCGGCCCGGCCAGCAGCCGCCCTCTGCACAGCACGCTGGAGCCCCATCCCGTTCGGGTGAGCGTCGTCCACTTCCGGCCCGGCACCCGCAACCACTGGCACCGGCACGCCGGAGGCCAGGTGCTGCACGTCGTCGAGGGCGAGGGCTATGCGCAGTCGCGGGGCGAGGCCGCCATGCGCATCCGCACCGGGGACACGGTCTCGGCCGCCCCGGGCGAGGAGCACTGGCACGGCGCCGGCCCCGACGCCGCGTTCGCGCACGTGGCGGTGACGATCGGCGATACGACGTGGCTGGAATCCTCGGCCGGCGAGTCGGTGACCTGAGAGCCGGGTCGACGCGATCCCGAGTGGCCCCATGAGCACGACCGGTGTAGGCTGACCCGTCGAAGAGCAATGAGCAAGCGGCAGCTCTTGGGGGGGGCGGCGATCCTGGTCGTGATCGCGAGCGCGGTCTGGTACGTTGCCGGTGCGCCCGCGCGAGACAGCGGCATGGCTCCCGACGCGTCGGTCCGGGTGCGCCTGAGCGCCACCGCGGTGGGGACGGGGAGCTGGGTCCGCTACCTGATCACCGTGAAGAACCTGGCCGACGGCGACTTCATGGGCAACGTGCTGCTGGTCGACCAGGACCAGAGCAGGGACGCGCCCCAGGCCACCCCGTCGCTCTCCACGATCGCCAGCAACCCGCGGCTCCCCGCGGCCCCGGCGTCGGCGGGTCAGTCGGCGTACCAGCTCCACCTGGCGGTGCCCAGTCGCAAGTCCCGGACGGTGGCCGTCCTGGCGCCCGACTTCTTCACCGTCGTGCAGGCGGTGATGGGCGGCCGGATGCTGGACGCCCAGGCCGTGGACCATCCCACCGTCATCCCCGTCGCGGTCCTCAGCGACGTCGAGACGGCGGCCGACGCGATCATGACCCTGCACTTCGACCGCTTCACGCCGAGGGCGGTCGACTTCGCATCGGCCACCGGATTCCCGGCCAGCGCGCTGCAGCTGGCCGGCTACACCACGGTGATCATCGAGCAGTTCGACACCGCCCTGCTCGACGACGCCCAGGTCCGCGCCCTGCGCGACTTCGTCGACTTCGGCGGCACGCTGGTGGTCGCGGGCGGCAGTGGCTGGCGACGCACCGTGGCGCCGCTGCCGGCCGACCTGCTGCCGATCCAGCCCAGCACGACCGGCTCGCTGTCGCTCGCCCCGCTGGCCGGCCTGACCGGCGCGAGCGTCGATCCACGCCAGGTGCCGGCCGCGACCGGCAGCCTCGCGGCGGGCGCCCGCCGGCTGCTCGACGGGGACGGCGGCGCGCCGCTGGTGGCGGAGCTGCCCCACGGGGCCGGCAAGGTCGTCGAGCTCGCCTACGACCCGAGCGGCGACGGCACCGGCCAGACGCCCTACGCGGCGCTGGGCTGGACGCAGGCCCTCGGCCGCAGCATCGAGCAGGTGCCCGGCAGCAACCCGATGGCCACCAGCCTGCTGGGGCCGGACCCCGGCTTCACCGCCCTCCTGCCCGCCGCCGACAGCGCGCCGCTGCCGCCGCTCTGGCTGATGGGCCTGGTGCTGCTGGCGTACGTCGTGATCGCGGGGCCGCTGATGTACCTGCTCGCGCGGCGCCACTGGGGCCGGCCGGCGCTCTTCTGGGTCACCGTGCCGCTGGCGGCGGCGACCTTCACGGGCGCCTTCTACCTGGTGGGCAGCCTCCTGCAGGGCAACCTCCAGGACCACGAGATCCAGGTGGTGCGGGTCGGATCGGGCCAGACCGTCAACGTGCTCGAGTACCACAGGGTGCTGTTCCTGGGCCGCGGTCAGCACCAGATCCTCCCTGCGCCCAACACGCTGGTGGCGCCGCTCACGCTCGAGACGTTCCGGACGACCGGCTCCACCTGCGAGCGGTGCACGACAGTGCTGGGCGGCCTCTCCACGGGCGCCGAGAACGTGGGACCGGGCCTGCAGCCGGTGGTGAGCGAGAGCGGCGTCGTGTACGGCAGCGTGCGCGTCGTGGCCTCGTCGGTCCTGGAGCGCGCGCCGCTCGGCCTCAGGACGCAGCTCGCCGTGCACGGCGGCCGGGTGCAGGGCACCCTGACCAACGCTGGCAGCCAGACGGTGTGGCTGCCCCGGCTGTTCAGCGGCGACGGACAGACCCTCCACAAGGCGGAGCTGGGCGCGAGCGTGGCGCCGGGCGAGACGATCGCCGTGGACGCACCTCTGGGCGCGGCCGACGCGCCCAGCCAGGGCGTGTCGCCCGGCGACGTGCTCATGCGCTCCGTGGCGGGCAGCTCGCTGAGGGTGCGGGGCCAGGTGGTGCTGGTCGGGCTCACGCGGCCGCTGCCGACGCGGCTGACGGTCGATGGACAGACGCCGCCGGGCGCCGCGCTGGCGGTCCTCGAGCAGACGGTCGCGCTGGCCGGCGTGGACAGCGGCATCCGGGACACCGAGGACAAGTGGCTGGCCGGCACGACCGGTGACCAGAAGTCCGGCTTCGCCGCCGTGTACGACCTGCTGGTGCCGCACACGGGCGTGCCGCTGCAGCTGACGTACAACCCGCAGTGGACGACGGCGATGGAGGTCTACGACTGGTCCCGCGGCGTGTTCGTGCCGGTCTCGGCCGGGCCGGGCGGGGACCCGTCGGCAAGCGCCGTCGCGCTGGCGCCGGAGCAGATGCGAGACGGCATGGTCCGGGTGCGAATGCACGAGCCCCGGCTCAGCTGGGCCACGAGCGTCTGGATCGACGAGGTCCCCGCCGGCTGAAACGACCCCCCGGGCAGGCATGGGCCGGTGCGCTCCGAGCGTGGCAGACTGGAGTGATGAGCTCGGCAGGCAGCTTCCGGCCCCCCCGTCCGTTCAACGAGTCCATCCGCTCCTATGCGCCCGGCAGCGCCGAGCGCAGGAGCCTGCAGGCGCGGCTGGCGCAGCTCGCCGGCGAGCAGATCGAGATGCCGCTGGTCATCGGCGGCCGCGACGTCCGCAACGGCAGGACCGTCCCGGCCGTGATGCCCCACCGCACGACCCACGTGCTGGGCTCGGTGCACTGGGCCGGCCAGCCCGAGCTGGAGCAGGCGATCCGGGCGGCCGGCGACGCGTGGCCCGAC
>DASYBH010000294.1:0-2346 GCA_036500885.1 Candidatus Dormiibacterota bacterium | reverse complement strand
GGGTTGGTGACATGGTCCGCTGATCCCGGCCCGCTCGACCGCTGAGGCAGGAGGGGAGGCGGGGGCCGTCTGCCGACACGCGCCGTCGGAGGTCCTGCGTCTCCTCGGCGTCGAGCTCGCGGACCGTCCACTTCGTGCCGTGCCACTGGCCTACCGGGCCGGATCGCGACCGTTGAACAGGCCGTTCGAGGTCGCCCAGGCCGCGATCTGCGCCCGGTTGTGCAGCCCCAGCTGGAGGCGCACCCGCTCCAGGTGGGCATTGACAGTCCGGTCGCTGATCGACAGGCGGCGTGCGATCTCCTTGTCGGTCAGGCCCTCGGCTACCAGCCGGACGATCTCGGCCTTGCGCGGGGTGAGCTCGGGCACGGCGCGATCGTCCGCGCGGGCACGTTCCAGGATCGAGCCGAGGTCCATCAGAAGGCCCCGCGCCCAGGCCTCCTCGGCGGCGCGCTCCCCGATCGCCCGTCTGCTGCTGCGCTCGGCCTCCGCGGTGTGCGCGGCCAGAGTGGCCGACTCGTCGATGACGCCGGCCGTTCGACAGCAGGCGTGGCCCGCCGCGAGCAGCTCGAGGCACCGCTCCCACTGGCCGTCGGCCGCCGCGACACAGGCCAGGCCGGCCAGGAGCTCCACCGCCGCCTCGTAGTTGCTGCTCTCGGTCGCCAGCTCCAGGCCGGCCAGGAAACGAGCCCGTGCCGCCGACATCCGGCCAAGGCTCAGCAGCACGGCCCCGTGGGTGTGGAGGAACTTTGCGAGCAGCGGCTGGCTCTCCAGCTCCCGCAGCTGCGTCAGCAGCTTCAGCGCATCCTCGATGTCCTGGAGCGCGTCGGCGGGCCGCCCGTCCAGCCACTTCGCGTAGGCAAGGTCGTTCAGAGCGATGCACCGCATGTGGAGGGCATCGACCGGATTCCCGTCGGGAGGCCAGCGGTCGAGCATGTCGATGGCGCCGCGGATGTCGCGTGCACCACCTGCGGGTTCTCCCCGCTGGCTCCGCACCAGGCCCCGGAGCTCCATGATCCAGAAGGCGAGCGTGGCGTCGTCGAGGTCCTCCAGGAATGAGACGGCCCCGTCCACCTGCACCGCCGCGGCCTCGAGGTCGCCGGCCAGTCGTGACCAGACCGCTGCGCTCAGGTGGACCCGTGCGCGGGTGTCGGGACCGAAGGCTGCTGGCGCCCTGGAGGCGGCCAGCGCATCGAGCGCGGCGAGTGATCGCCGTCGTGCCTCGTGTACCGAGCCCCGGGCATACCAGAACCAGCGCATACGGTCGACCATGTCGGCCGCGAGCTGGGCGTCGTGCTGCTCGGCCCAGTCCATGACCAGGCGGACGTTGTCGTACTCGGCCGCCATGAGATCCCGCCGGTGCTCGACGCGGACCGACGCGAGGCGGCGCGCCAGGTCGCCGAAGTGGTGGGCGTGGCGGGCCTGGACCGCCAGCTCGCCGGCTTCGGCCAGGCGCTCCATGGCGTACTGCCTGATGACCTCCATCAACCGGTACCGCAGGCCGCCGTCGCTCCGGGGGTGGAGCGAGACCAGGGACTTGTCGATCAGGCGGTGCAGCACGTCGGGGACCTCCTCGACGGGCAGGTCGGGACCGGCGCAGACCGCCTCGACCGCCGCCAGGTCCACCGTGCCCACGAACACCGCCAGCCGCCCGAGCAGCATCCGCTCCCGGTCGTCGAGCGTCGCGTAGCTCCAGTCGACCATCGCCCGCAGCGTCCGATGCCGGGGTATGGCGGTCCGCGGGCCATGGGACAGCAGACGGAAGCTGTCGTCCAGCCGCGTCACGATCTCGTGCAGCGTCATCGAGCGCACGCGCGCCGCCGCCAGCTCCAGCGCCAGAGGGATGCCGTCGAGGCGCCGGCAGACGGTGTCCACCAGGTGGGCGTTGTCGGCCGTGAGTCGGAAGACGCTGTGGTGCTCGGCCGTCCGGGCCACGAAGAGCCGGATCGCGTCCGACGCTGCCAGGGACTGCAGGTCGAGTGGATGCTGGGACGTGGGCCGCGGCGGCAGCCCCAGCGGCGGCACCCGCCAGCTCACCTCGCCGGCGATGTCCAGGATCTCCCGGCTGGTCACCAGGATGCTGAGGTTCGCGCAGGCGCCGAGGAGCTCCTCGGCGAGCCTGGACACGGGCTCCACCAGGTGCTCGGCGTTGTCGATCACGAGCAGCAGCCGGGCGTCGCCGATCACCCTCGCGGCGTCGGTCGCGGTCTGCTCGGTGAACCCCAGCGCCGCGATCAGCTCGGGGACCGCGACCGGTGCGCGCATGGGCGCCGCGTCGATCAGCCCGACGCCGTCGGGAAAGCGGTCGCGGCAGCGCGTCGCCAGCTCGATCGCCAGGCGGGTCTTGCC
>DASYBH010000293.1:0-1971 GCA_036500885.1 Candidatus Dormiibacterota bacterium | reverse complement strand
CTGACGACGCCGGAGGACCTGGAGGTCCTGGAGGCCCTGCTGCGCGAGCAGGAGGCGTCGGGCGGGCGCGCCGCCCGCGTGAGGATCGGCGTCGGCTACGACCTCCACGCCCTGGTGGAGGGCCGCCCGCTGGTGCTGGGCGGGGTGGAGGTCCCGTACGGGCGCGGGCTGGCCGGCCACTCCGACGCCGACGTGCTCACGCACGCGGTGATCGACGCGCTGCTCGGGGCGGTCGCGCTGGGCACGATCGGCCAGCACTTCCCCGACACGGATCCCCGGTTCGCCGGGGTCTCGTCCCTGGTGCTGCTCGACGAGACGATGCGCCTGGTGGCCGGCGCCGGCTACCGCGTGGTCAACGTCGACAGCGTGATCACGGCCCAGGAGCCTCGACTCCAGGCCCATCTCGGTACGATGGCGCGCACGCTGGCCGCTCGAATGCGGGTGGAGACGTCCTGCGTGGGGGTCAAGGCCACCTCGCCCGAGGCATTGGGGGCGATGGGCCGCCGCGAGGGCATCGCCGCCCAGGCCGTGGCACTGCTGGAGGCACTGGAATGACGCTGCGGCTGCACAACACGCTGACGGGACGCAAGGAGGAGTTCCGGCCGCTGGAGCCGGGCCTGGCGCGCCTGTACACGTGTGGACCGACGGTGTGGAACCACTCGCACGTCGGGAACTGCCGCGCCTACCTGATGTACGACCTGCTCAGGCGACACCTGGTCGTGGCGGGCCATCGGGTGCACCACGTCATGAACATCACGGACGTGGACGACCGGATCATCGAGCAGGCCGCCGCCGCAGGGACCAGCATCGCGGAGCTGACGCGCCGCTACGAGGACGCGTTCTTCGAGGACCTGCGCGCCCTGCGCGTGCGGGAGGCGGACCTCTATCCGCGGGCGACCGGCCACGTCGAGGAGATGATCGCGCTGATCGAGCGGCTGCTCGAGGACGGGCACGCCTACCAGGCCGGCGGCGACGTGTACTTCCGGATCGCCAGCTTCCCCGCCTACGGCGCGCTGTCGCACCTGGACAGGGGCGGCCTGCGGCCTGGCGCCAGGGTGGCCACCGACAAGTACGAGAAGGAGTCCGCGACGGACTTCGCCCTGTGGAAGGGCGTCCAGCCCGTCGACGAGCGCGTGGGTGCGGTGTGGGAGGCGTCGTTCGGCCGGGGCCGGCCCGGCTGGCACATCGAGTGCTCGGCGATGGCGATGAAGTACCTCGGCGAGACGCTCGACGTCCACGCGGGTGGGATCGACCTGCTCTTCCCGCACCACGAGAACGAGATCGCGCAGTCCGAGGCGGCCACCGAGCGCCCGTTCGCGCGCTACTGGCTCCACTCCGAGCACCTCGCCGACGCGACCGGGGCCAAGATGTCCAAGAGCGAGGGCAACGTCACCACGCTGCGCGAGCTGCTGGCGGCGGGCCACGACCCGCTGGCGGTGCGGCTGTTCCTGCTCGGCAACGCCCACTACCGGCAGCGGCTGATGCTGAGCGAGAAGGCCCTGCACGACGCGGCGGCCCAGCTGCGCCGGCTGCGGGAGCTCGCCGGCCGGGTGCGGCGCGCGGAGCCGGGCCTGCGCGCGGACGATGCGGCGCTGTTCCAGACCGTGCAGGACGCGCGGGACGCGTACCGGGCGGCGCTGGACGACGACCTCAACCTGCCGGAGGGTCTGGGCCACGTGTTCGAGGCGGTGCGGGAGGCGAACGCGGCGCTCGACGCCGGCAGGGTCGGTCCGGCCGCCCAGCAGGCGCTGCTGGGCCTGCTGGCCGACGTGGACGCCCACCTGAACGTGCTCGACGAGGAGCAGGTGTCGCTGGACGAGGCGGTCGGCCGGCTGATCGCCGAGCGAGAGGAGGCGCGGCGGGCACGCGACTTCGCGCGGGCCGACCGCATCCGCGACGAGCTCCGCGAGCGCGGCGTGGTACTGGAGGACGCCCGTGACGGCGTCCGGTGGAAGCTGGTGCGGCGGTGAC
>DASYBH010000292.1:0-9640 GCA_036500885.1 Candidatus Dormiibacterota bacterium | reverse complement strand
AATGCCGTCCAGGCCAGCCCGTACTACCTAGAGCTGGGCAACTTCGAGCAGGCCACTGAAGCGATCGAGTACCCGGTGATCGAGGCGGCGCCGGGCGGGGTGATCGGCCGGTCCTGGTAGCAGTGGTGCGCCTCGTCGTTGATGACGACGATCTCGCCCCGCCCGCGGCCGCTCAGGTCCCGGAGGACCCGCGACACCATCGCGTCCGGCGTCTCCCGGAAGGGATCGTCCACCTTCCCTGGGCCCTGCCCGCGGTGAACCGGCACGTGCGCTTCATCGCCCATGCGACGACCTTCGAGGTCGCCGAGACGGAGGTGGACGAGAGCCACTTGTAGCGGAGCGGCGCATAGCGCAAAGCGGTGTCCGGGGGCGCGGCCAGCCTCGTCCGGCTACCGCGTCCTGCGGTCGCGCCGTCGAGTCCGTCGACTCCTTGAACTTCTCGACGATCTACGCGAGGTGGCCGACCGGCGAGTCGGTGAGGGCGTACGACAGCGTGACTCGCCGGCGAAGGCTCCGTCGGGCCGAGGCTGTGGCTCCGGGTGCTCGGTCACGGTCCCTACTCCCCCGATTGGGTGTCATCGGCCCGCGCGCGAGCCCGACGCCTGCCCTCGTGCATGGCCTGCACGCGAGCGACGGGGATCGCGTGGCCCTCCTCGATCAGGCCCGGGTCCAGCGCTTGCGGCTCCGGCAGGAGGTCCGCCCACGGGACGCGGTCGGCGAGCAGCCGGGGCGCGGTATGGACCGTGAAGTCCCCCGGCGTCACGCGATCGAGCTCGTCCCACGTGACCGGGAAGGACACCGGGACGCCCGGCCGGACCCGCGGGCTGTACGCCGCCACCACTGTCGCGCCGCCGACCCGCGTCGAGTCGACGAACACCCGGCCGCCTCGGTCCTTGCGCATGAACGCCGTGGTCGCGAGCGCCGGGTCCAGCCGTTCGGCGCGCGCGGCGACGGCCCGGGCGGCGGCGGCGACGTCCTCGCTCTGCGCGTCGGCCACGGGCACGAACACGTGCACGCCCTTCGCCCCGCTGGTCTTGACGGCACCCGTCAGGTTGGCCTCGGCCAGGGCCTGGCGGACCAGGTGGGCCGCCCGCACCGCCAGCCCGAACGCGTCCGGGGACGGCGGGTCGAGGTCGAGCACCAGGCAGGTCGGCTCGTTCCAGTGACCGGCGAGGGACAGGGTCGGGTGGTACTCCACCGCCCGCTGGTTGGCGAACCACAGCAGCGTGCGGCGGTCGTTGCACAGCGCGTAGGACACCTCGCGCTTCGAGGCCTCCGCCCACACCGTCACGGTTCGCACCCACGGCGGCGTGTACCTGGGGACGTTCTTCTGCATGAACGGCGGCTGACCGCGCACCACCCGGATCACGGACAGCGGCCGGTCCCGCAGCTCGGGGATGATCCTGTCCGACATGGCGTCCAGGTAGTCCACGAGGTCCCGCTTCGTCGCCTCCGCATGCTCGAAGAGCGGTTCGTCGAGGTTGGTCAGTGATACCCCCTCCCGCACCTCGTCGCCGCTCACGGCATCGGCCGACCGGCGCAGAGCCGGGCGCGGGCGGTGGCGCGCACGCGGTCCGGGTCCATGTCCGACCAGTCGGCCGCCAGCCACCACGTCGCGCCGGCCGCGGCCCAGGGGCGGACCACCGCGGCGGCCGCCACGGGGTCCGGCGGCGTCGTGCCCTCGACGACGACGTCGTACCCGTCCAGGGCCAGGCCGGCGGCGGCCCGCCGCTCCTCGATCCACCCGATCCCCTCGCACAGCACCTCCGGCGTGAGCTCGGCCGCGCCGGGGCCGGAATCAGCCCGGCTGGAGGTCGTGAGTCCAGACATGTGGCTGGACCCGCCCGACCTGCTGGAGCTCGCGGGGGGCGACGACGTGCTCGACCAGGTCGCCGGGCTGGACTGAGCTCGACAAGCTCGCTGGCTACCCACGCGGCACCAGAGTTGGGCCATGCTCCAAGCCGGCCAGGCCGAGCCGGTGGGCGGCGGCCGCGGCCTCCCCGCGGCCCGCCACGCCCAGCTTGGCCATGATGTTCGACACGTGGACGCTGGCGGTCTTGGGCGAGATGAACAGCTCGTTCGCGATCTGCCTGTTGCCCAGGCCGGCGGCGACCAGTCGAAGGACGTCCAGCTCGCGCGCGGTCAGGCCCAGCCGCCGCGCCGGGTCCTCCTCCGGCTCCTCGCCGGCCGCCAGTGCGATGCGCGCCCGCCGCGCCAGGTCGGCGATCCGCTCGCGCAGTGGCGCGGCGCCCAGCCGGCCGGCGACCTCATCCGCGCGTCGCAGGCGTTCCGCCGCCGCCGCGCGGTCGCCGCCCCCGGCCAGCGCCGCCTCGGCGGCGCGGAACAGCGCCTGGGCCAGGCCGAACGGGTCCTCCAGGCGCTCCCACGCACGCACGGCCGTGTCCCAGGCCGCCCGGTCCAGCCCGGCCAGCTCGGCGGTGACCGTGAGCCGGTGGGCATCCTGCAGAGGGCCGAACGCGGAGCGGCCGGCCAGCGCGGCTGCCGCCGCCGGACTGCGGGCACGGACCGCCGTGAGTAGGAACGGCCACGCCGCCGACCAGCCGAGGGCGCCACCTCCTTCCGCGAGCCGGGCCTCGACCAGGGCGCGCGCCTCCTCGGGCCGCCCCTGGGCCAGGCGGATCTCGGCCTCGAGTCGGACCAGCGGCAGGTCCGCGTCGGCGTTCGCGGCGTCCCGCCGCCCCGACAGCAACTCGTGGGTGGCCCTGACGGCGCCCACCGCCGCGTCCAACTCGCCGCGGGCGAGCCGGATGCAGCCGGCCACCAGCAGGAGCTGCGCCCGCACTGCGGGCGCGGGCGTGAAGTCGAGCTGGTCCTCGGCGATCCCGAGCGCCTCGTCCCACCGGCCGAGAGCGAGGTACGCCCCCGCCAGGTCGGCGGCGTGCAGCGCGCCGCCGGTCCGCGCCAGACCGGCGCTCCCGGCCTCGTGCATGGCCCTGCGGGCCGCCTCGGCGGCCTGCCTCCAGGCGCCGAACGCGTCCAGTAGGGCGCACTCCCAGTGAGCCGCCCGCGTCACCACGTCGCGCGCTCCGAGCAACTCGCCCGCCATCCGTGCATCGTGGAGCCGGGGCAGGCTGGCGGCGAGGTCGCCGTGCTGGGCGTCCAGCACCGCCTGCACGATCCGGGCCGTCGCCGCCGCGCGGTCGTCGTTCGCCTCGTGGACGGCCGCCAGCGCCGCCTCGGCGCTGGACCGGGCGTCGTCGGGCAGTGGCACGACCAGCTGGCGCAGCGCGAGCGTGGCCAGCAGGGGCGCCCTGGCGGCTGGGTCTGTCACCAGCCTCAGAGCCTCGCGCAGGTCCTCGACGTCGCCGGCCCGGCCCAGCTGGTAGCGGGCGAACCCGCGCCGCTCGTACAGGACGGCGGCCCGGGCCGGTTCGCCGGCCGCGTCGATCTCCGCCAGCGCGGCGCCGGCCAGCTCCTCGCCGCGCTCGTGCTCCCCAGCCAGCAGCGCCGACTCCGCCGCGGCTTCCAGCAGCGCCGCGCGGCCGATCCCGATACGCGCCGCGGCGTCGGGGACCAGGCTCCACAGGTCCAGAACCCGGACCAGGAGGTGCAAGCGCTCGGCGTGGGCCAGGAGCTTTCCTGCGGTCCCAGCGGCCAGCCACGCGCTGCGCAGCGCCCGGGGCCGGTCATACGTCGCGAACCAGTGGTGGGCCGTCTCGATGGCGGCCCGGCCGTCGGGGAGGAGCGACGGATCGGCCTCGAGCGCCTCGGCGCAGCGGGTGTGGAGGGCGACGCGCTCGCCGGGCAGCCGTTCGGCGGCCAGCGCCTCCCGGATGAGCGCGTGCCGGAAGACGTAGGCGTCGCCGTCCACGGTGAGCACGTTGCCGGCGACCGCGGTCCTCAGGCGTTCCGTCAGCGATCCATCGTCCATCCCGGAGATCGCCTTGAGCAGCGCGTGCGGCACCCGAACTCCGCCGGTGGCGGCCGCGAGCAGCAGCCGCTGAGTGTCCGGAGCCAGGCGGCGCACCGGTGCGAGCAGCAGGTCGCGGAGGGACTCGGGCAGATCATCTTCCCCGCTTGTCGAGCAGGCGAGGAGCGACTCCACGAACAGCGGGTTGCCCTGGCTGCGGCCGTGGATCGTGTTCACCAGGGCCTGCTCGGGCTCCCGATCGAGAAGGCCGCGGATCTGGGCCGCGACGTCGGTCCGGGGCAGCCGCGACAGCTCCAGACGCTCTACCCAGCGGAGACGTTCGAGCTGGGCCAGCAGCGGCCGCAGCGGATGCCCGCGGCCGAGCTCGTCGGTTCGATAGGTGACGATCAGCAGGAGCATCGGCGCCCCTCGCTGGCTGCGCACGAGGAAGTCGAGCAGGTCGAGGCTGGACTGGTCCGCCCAGTGCGCGTCCTCCACGACCAGCACCACCGGCCGGTCGCCGGCCAGGCTGCCGAGCAGCGTCAGCACCTCTTCGAAGAGGCGCGCGCGGGCACCGGCAGCGTCCCCGATGGACCCGGTCGCGCCCGCGGCCAGCGCGGGCAGCAGCCTGGCCAGCTCGCGGGCCTGGCCGCCTGGCAGCAGTTCGCGGACGCCGCCGGCGCCGAACTCGGAGACGAGGCCGCGCAGGGCCGAGGTCAGCGGGGCGAACGGCAGCCCGTCCGCCCCCAGCTCGACGCAGCCGCCGGTCACTACGCGAGCGTCCTCGCCGGCCCGGTGCGCGAACTCCTCGACCAGCCGCGACTTGCCGATGCCGGCCTCGCCGCCGACCAGGACCGCGGCCGGTTCGCCAGCCCGCGCGCGGGCCAGCGCTGCGTCCAGCGAGGCAAGCTCGGCACGGCGTCCCACGAAGGGCGGAGCCACCATCGGCGCCACCCAGCATAGAGCGACTGGCCGACAGCTTCGGAGAACTCATCCGGTCGGTCGATGCCACAGGTCGTCCGCCACCACTTCGCCGGCTCCGAGCAGCTCGGACCCGGTCGCCATCAGCCGCTCCAGGAGCCGCTGCACCTGCGGCCCGATGGCCGAGCGTCCCGCTGCCGCGGCGCGCTCGGTCTCCCAGAGGTTGACCGCGATGAAGTGGAGTCCATCGTCCACGACGACGCCGCCCGCGTAGCCCGGCTGCTTCGCGTGCAGCGCCTGCGCGGCGGCGAACGCCTCTGCGGCTTGGGTCGTCGCCTTCAGGTCGTAGGTGTACCGCCTCACAACTGCGTACATCGGTGCCCTCCTGTCTGGTGTGCTCATGCGATCGCCCGGGCGCCGAGCGAGGCTGTGTCGCAGCCGGGTGACGACGAGCCGCGTCGCGCGCGGCACGACCAGCGCCGGACGGAGCCCGCGGGACCTTCGGCTCGCGGCCTCAACCGCCAGGCGCGACCGCTCCACGTCACGCTGGAGCTGCGCCTGCCGCCAGCGCATCTCGGACTCGAAAACGTAGTAGTTCACCACTTGACCTCCCCTGAATCAGGCCGATTCCACGATCGCCAGGCCGGCGCGCCACCGCGCCGCCAGCGCTGCGATCGACGCGGCCAGGCGGTCGGCCAGGTCGGCGTCCGCCAGGCCCCCGTCCGCGTCGAACTGCCGGAACGCGTGGGGCAGGGCCAACTCGTCGCCGCACAGGTCGGCGCCGATCACCTTCAGCACCCGGCGCAAGTCGGCCTGGGCCCACGCCGCCCCGTAGGGGGTCGGGCTCGCGCTCAGGGTCGCCACGGGCTTCCCCTCCAGCACGGCGCTGCCGCGCGGCCGCGACGCCCAGTCGAGCGCGTTCTTGAGCTGGCCGGGGATGGAGCCGTTGTACTCGGGCGTTGCGATCAGCACGCCGTCCGCCCTGGCGAGGACACGACGCAACTCCTCCACCCCGCGCGGGGCCGGGCCCGCCTCGTGGTCCTCGCTGAACGGGGGCACCCGCTCCAGGCCGTCCCAGATCTCGAGCCGGACGTCCGGAGGCAGCGCCCTCGCCGCCACCTCGAGCAGGCGGCGGTTGAGCGACTCCCGGCGCAAGCTCCCTGCGATGCCGATGATCTCGATGCTCATGCCCCCGACGATCGCGGTAAGGACCGCGGGCTCACATCGGGCGACTGCCGTATCTTTCACGCTCGCTACGGAGGCTCGCCTGAGGCGCGTGAGTCACCCTGAACTGGGACGGATAGCGTTGGCTTGCTGGCCCGCCGAGAGCTGCCCGACGGGCCATGCCTGGCATTGACGGCCAACGGCGCCTGCTCGGTCACCAACGCGGTCACGGACCGTCGGGGATGGGCAAGGAACGGCCGGGAAACCTGGCGTCCAGCGGCGGCAGGCTCGAACTCAGCCGGAGACTGACAGGGAACGTCGGGAGCCGGGCGGGATCGGGCGAGCGCGTCGGGGGCGGCATGAGAGCCTCCAGCCCCAGCTCGCAGGGCTTGCATAACCGGAGAGTCATTCCGTATAGTAATGGAAAGGTGTTCCGGTTATCGCGTGGGTGGGCATCGACTCGGTGCCGCCCACCACCAGGAGGCAACCCGTGCTATACCGCCCGCTCGGCCGCACCGGCATCCAGGTCAGCCCTTATGGCCTGGGCGCCTTGATGTTCGCCACCTCCATGGGCAACGCCCCCGAGGACTCGACCCGCATCATCCACAAGGCCCTGGACGCCGGCATCAACCTCATCGACACCGCCGACACCTACGGCGACTCCGAGGACATCGTCGGCAAGGCCCTCACCGGGCGACGCGACGAGGTCGTACTCGCCACCAAATTCGGCCGCCCAACCGGCCAGGGCCCGAATCGGCAGGGTGGCTCCCGACGCTGGATCGTCACCGCCGTCGAGAACTCGCTCCGGCGCCTGCAGACGGACCACATCGACCTCTACCAACTCCACCGCCCCAACCCGGACACCGACATCGAGGAAACGCTGTCCGCCCTTACCGACCTGATCCACGCCGGCAAAGTGCGCGCGATCGGGGCGTCGCACACCTCCGGGTCCGACATCGTCAAGGCCCAGTGGGTCGCGGAGCGGCGCGGTCTCGAACGGTTCAGCACCGAGCAGCCGGTCTACTCCCTGCTCAACCGCGGCATCGAGCGCGAGATCCTGCCCGCCATCCAGCGCTTCGGCATGGGCACCCTGGTCTGGGGTCCGCTCGGCCAGGGCCTGCTCACCGGCCGCGTGCGCAAGAACCAGGCCAACGAACTGCGGCGCGCCAACCTGGTCCGCCATCTCAACGACGAGCGCCGCGTCGACGTCGTCGAACAGCTCGTCCCGCTCGCCGAAGAGGCCGGACTGCCGATGACCCACCTCGCGATGGCCTTCACCATCACGCACCCCGGCGTCACCAGCGCACTGCTCGGCGCCCGCACCATGGCGCATCTCGACGACCTACTCGCTGGCCTGGAGGTCACGCTCAGCGACGACCTCCTGGACCGCATCGACGAGATCGTCCCGCCCGGTACCGACATCGGCACCCTCGACCAGACATATCAGCCCCCGGACCTGCAGAACCCGAACCTGCGACGTCGACCCCGGCCACCCGCCGCAGCCTGACCGCTGGAACCGCGCGCCGACCCATGGCGAAATCCCGGCGAGCCACGTACTGACAGTCCGTGGCTCGCCGTTCGGTACCTCCTCCACAATGGGTTCCATGCGAATCGGACATGGCATCGTCCTTGGCGGCGGCTTCGCCGGCCTGGTGACGGCGGGCGCTCTGACAGAGTTCTTTCAGCGGGTGACGGTCGTCGAACGTGACCCGGTCCGGGCGGCGGCCCGCATCGTTGCCGGGTCATGGCAGATGGTCGCCAGCGCCGACTCACCGGACACACCGCGCACCATCGCGGCGCGGATGCAGGCCACGGTCATGGGCAGGGTCACGACGCATCCTGATCGAACTGCTGAACCGGGACGACGACACCAGCCGACGCGGCATCGTGCTCGACCAGCCCAACCTCACCCCCACTGCCGAGCGTGCGCTCGCGGCCGCAGGCCTCACCGACCGGGTCAGCGTCATCGCGGGCGACTTCTTCACCGCCGTCCCGAAAGCCGATATCTACCTGCTCGGATACATCCTGCATGACTGGGACGACGAGTTGAGTCTGCGCATCCTGGCCACGATCGCACAAGCCGCGTCCCCCGGCGCCCGGCTGCTGGTCGTCGAGGGGATCGTACCCGACGGCGATGAGCCGCATCTGACCAAGAGCGTCGACCTGACGATGCTGGGGATGGTGACCGGGAAGGAGCGCTCAGAGCAGGAATACCGCGACCTGCTGGATACGGCCGGGTACACCGTCGACCGCGTCGTCGCTACCCCTGGCCCGTTCTCGGTCATCGAGGCGACGCTGCGCTGAGCTCGTTCGGGCTGGCGTCGGCGTGCAGCAAGATGATGGCGCCTGACCCGTCCGCTTTCAGCAGGATCATCTCGACCGTGCCGGCCTGTTGCAGCTCACTTGTCCGCGCTCCTTCTGCCTGCAGGTACGGGGTGGGGTCGCCGGTGTTGTGCGACTCGGCCAGGAACTTCATGACGCACTCCTCAGTACTCTCGGTCTCGGCATTCGGGCGGATGCCGTATCCTGGGTAAGTGGAAGGACTTTCCGTTACTGCCGAACGCTCTTCCCGGTGATGCAAGCGGAGGTTAGGTGGTCGCTGAGCAGAGGACCCCGGCCGAGGTCTCCCCGCCTGGGTCCGCCGACCCGAACGAGGTCGGACCCACGCCACGCCGACGGCGCGCCGACGCGCGACGCAACGTCGACGCGCTGATCGAGGCCGCGAAAACCGTGTTCGCCACCTCCGGTGTGGACGCGCCGGCCAAGGAGATCACCGACCTGGCCGGTGTGGGAGTCGGCACGCTTTACCGGCATTTCCCGCAGCGCGCCGACCTGGTCAAGGCCGTCGTGGAGAGCGGGATCGAGGCCGTGGCCGACGCGGGCCCGACGCTGAGCGCCGCGCACCAGCCGGCCGAGGCACTCGCCGAGTGGATCCACCGCTTCACCGACCTCCTCGGGACCAAACGCGGGCTCGCCTCGGCACTGCACTCGGGCGATCCGGCCTTCTCGGGGCTGCCCGGCTACTTCCTGCAGCGACTCGGCCCCGTCCTCGCGGCGCTGCTCGACGCGGCGGTGGCCGACGGAACGGTCCGCGACGACATCGGCGCCGAAGATCTTCTGCACGCGATCACTCAGCTCTCCCAGCCCGTCCCAGGGCACGGAACCGAACACAACCAGCGCATCGTGGCCGTCTTCATCGACGGCCTGCGCTGCGGAGCCAAGCCGGGACTGGCGCACGGTCACGCGGATCCGGTCCGACGGTCTCGGCGATGATGGCGGCGAGTTCTGCTGGCCCCGATAACGGCCGGCCCACCGTGAACGGCTCTTCAGCCCGTGGCCGTCGAGATCGACGGCCACCGACGGAATGCCGCGCGCGGCGAGTTCCTGGTGACGAGGCTCCAGCAGCAGTTGCCGGAGCTGCCGTCAGGCAACTGGAGCGCCCTTCGCCATCACGCGCCAGAGCAGCCTTGGCCGCATGAGCGAGGTCGGTGGGTCAAGCAGAGATATCACCCGCCCGAGCTGTGCCGCGACCGTGCTGTCACGGGTGGCGGCGGTCGTCACCCTGCTCATGACCGTGATCCGGCCTCGGGTCTCGTCGGCGACAAGCCCGGCCACGTCGACACCGACGACGAGACGTACGCCATCGCGGTCGAGCAGCCGCCTGCGCAGATGGTGATCGTAGAA
>DASYBH010000291.1:0-10481 GCA_036500885.1 Candidatus Dormiibacterota bacterium | reverse complement strand
CTCCGGCCGAGACGCTGACATGGCAGGCAGGATCGACTCCCGCGGTAGTGACCCCTCTCCTATCACGGACCCGGACACCAGCACTGGCGACACCGCGTCCGGGATGGGCCTGGAGCGGCTGAACCGCCTCCCGGCTGCGGCTGCCGAGGCCGAGCTGCACGACTGCTGCGGCTCCGGACGCTGGGCCGCCGCCGTCGCCGCCGGCCGCCCCTACCCGACTCCCGCGGCGCTCCACGCGGCGGCCGAGCGGGCATGGTGGGCGCTGGACGAGGCCGGCTGGCAGGAGGCGTTCGCCGCGCACCCCCGCATCGGCGAGCGCGCCGGCGCCGTCTCCCGTCGCGAGCAGCAGGCCCTCGACGGCGCCTCTGCCGAGACGCTGGCCGCTCTGGCCGAGGGCAACCGCCGCTACGAGGAGCGTTTCGGCCGCATCTTCCTGGTCTGCGCCACCGGCCGCACGGCCAGTGAGATGCTGGCGCAGCTGCGCCAGCGCCTTGGCAACGACCCGGAGACCGAGCTGCGGGTTGCGGCCGGCGAGCAGGCGCGGATCACGCGCCTGCGCCTGGAGCGCCTGCTGGCGTGACCGGCATCACCACGCACGTCCTCGACCTGGCGCACGGCCGTCCGGTCGCCGGTCTGGCCGTGCGGCTGGAGCGCCACGACGACCCTGGCGGCTGGCGGCTCATCGGGGTCTCCGCCACCGACGGCGACGGCCGCGTCCGGGACTGGCCCGACAGCCCGGAGCCGAGGGCCGGCGCGCACCGCCTCACGTTCCTCACCGGCCCGCACTTCCTGGCGCAGGGGACGGAGGCGTTCTATCCCGAGGTCAGCGTCGTGTTCCGGGTGGCGGACGCCGGCCGGCACCATCACGTGCCCCTCCTCCTCAGCCCGTTCGGCTACACGACCTACCGCGGGAGCTGAGATGGCCATCGTCATGGGCGACAACCAGTACGGCAAGGCTGAGATACGCCTGCTCCGCGTCACCCGCACCGGCGACGTCCACGAGATCCGGGAGCTCTGCGTCAGCACCACGCTCTCGGGTGACTTCGAGGCGGCGCACGTGCGCGGCGACAACAGCGCCGTGCTGCCCACCGACAGCCAGAGGAACGCCGTGTACGCGTTCGCGGCGGAGGCGCCGGTCGGTGAGATCGAGGACTTCGGGCTCCGCCTCGCCCGCCACTTCATGGCGGCGGCCCCCGCCGTTCGCCGCGCCCGCGTCCAGGTCGACGAGGGCTCGTGGACGCGCATCGTGAGCGGGGGCGAGGGCCACCCGCACGCCTTCGTCCGGGGCGGGACGGAGCGGCGCCAGGCCCTGGTGGTGGCCGGGCTCGACCGCGCGCACGTGGCCGCCGGGCTGTCCGACATGGTCCTGCTCAAGTCCGGTGGCTCCGAGTTCCGCGGCTTCGCGCGCGACCGCTACACCACGCTGGAGGAGACGGACGACCGCATCCTGGCCACCGCCGTGACGGCGCGCTGGCGCTTCTCGTCCCTGGACGTGGACTGGGCGGCCAGCTTCGCGGCGACCCGGCAGGCGATCCTCACGACGTTCGCCTGCGAGCACAGCCCGTCGCTGCAGCAGACGCTCCACGACATGGGCAGGGCCGTTCTTGAGGCGCGCCCCGAGATCGCGGAGATCCGGTTCAGCCTCCCCAACCGCCATCACCTCGCCGTCGACCTGGCGCCGTTCGGTCTGGCCGGCGCCGGCAGCGTCTTCCAGATCGCCGACCGGCCCTACGGGCTCATCGAGGGCACGGTGCGCCGGGACGAGGCTCCCGAGGGTCCCGCGCTGGACTGGTGAGCCGGCCTGGCGGCTCCTACCGCTCGATGGGCGCCACGCATGTCAGCCGGCGAGCAGCTGCTCCAGCTGGGACAGGGTGTGGCGCACGTTGATTTCGGAGATCGCCTCGTGCGCATCGCGCGGCGACAGCCAGCGCAGCGGTGTGTCCGGATGCTCCGGCCGCGCAGCCTCCGGGATGCGGGTGGCCAGCACGAATCGCAGGTCGGCGTGCTCGTGGGCGATCTCCGCGCTGCTGGCCGGGACCGGCACGATCACCACGTGCCGGATCCTCGCGTCCGGCCACGGCTCCAGGTCGGTCAGTCCCGTCTCCTCTCGTCCCTCCCGCACGGCGATGGCGAGCGGGTCGTGCTCGCCCGGATCGGCGTGCCCGCCGACCAGCAGCCACGATTGGTGACGCCTGTGCCAGCGCAGCAGCACCCGACCGCTGTCCGGGTGAACGATCAGCGCCGACGCGGTGAGGTGCAGAGGAATGGACCGCCGCCAGGGGTCATCGGCGGTCTCGACGAGGGTGCGCACCCGCTCGATATCGGCACGTTCCGCTTCGTCCCGCGGTCGGTGGCGATCGAGCATGTCGACGATGGCCCGGACGGGTCGATCGATCGCAGCCATCCGGTGAATTCTAGAGCCATCCCCCGCAGTCCCAGGATCCGCTCCGGAACTCAGCTCAGAACCCGAGCGCGAGCCAGTAGGCGGTGACGTAGGCGCCGGTCAGCACGAGCAGCGCGCCGCTGGCCGGTGCCAGCAGCCGGTCGCCGATCGGGCGGGCGCGGGCCACGACGGCGCCCTTGAACAGCGCCGTCGCGATCGTGAGCGCGGTCACCACCGCGCCCATGCCCAGGCCGTACAGGACGAACTGGGCGGCGCTCCGGGCCGGGTCGTGAGCCGCCGTCGCGAGGCCCACGACCGTGAGGAAGATGGGCAGCGCGCACCCGAGCGAGGCGGCGGCGTACGCGATCCCGTAGGCGAGGTATCCTCGATGCCCGACCGCGCCGGCGGTCCGGGAGAGCCGCGCGGCGGCCCGGTCGCCGATGGAGCTGTGGAGCCGGCCGCCCGACAGCAGGTGCGCACCCGCCGCGGCGAGGCCCACCCCGACCGCCAGGCCCACCACGGGCAGCGCCCGGCCGAGCCCGGCGCCCACGGCGGTGAGCAGCACCCCGACCGCGCCGAACGTGAGCACGAACGCGCCGCTGACGGTGGCCGCGACCGCGACCGCGCGGCCGAGGGCGCGGTCCTCCGGCGTGCCGAG
Organism: Candidatus Dormiibacterota bacterium; assembly: GCA_036500885.1. Lineage (GTDB taxonomy): Bacteria > Chloroflexota > Dormibacteria > Dormibacterales > Dormibacteraceae > CF-161. Next base: position 7,440 of record DASYBH010000291.1, on the reverse strand, counting down.
GTAGAGGCCGAGGTACGCGGGGAGGAGGGCGAGACCGCATGGGTTGACCGCGGCGATCATGCCCGCGGCGAAGGCGTAGCCGAGTGGAAGGGCGCCCCCGACCGCCGCGAGCGCTCCGACCGGGCCGGCGACGAGCTGGTCCACGGAGAGAAACGCACCGGTCCCGGTTCCCGTCCGGGCCGCGAGGACGGCCGCGCCGACGGCGGCCAGCGCGAAGATCCACGCCGCGGCTCCCCGTGCGAGGCGCCGTCGCGGCGCCGCGAACCGGTCCGGCGCGACGGTCACGGGACGGCCGCGAGCGCCGCGACCTGCTCGCGCAGGGGGGCCTCACCGAAGGCGGAGGGCACCTTCCTCTTCACGTGCCCCTCGCGATCGAAGTAGAGGCTGGTCGGGGTGCCCAGCACGCCGTACTGGGAGAGCGCCGACCGGTCCAGCGCATAGGCCGCGGGATACGTCGTGCCCGTCCTCGCGAGCTGTCGCACGCCGTCGTCGTGGTTGCCGAGGCCGACGAAGGGCCCGATGTCGATCGCCACGAACGTCACCCTTCCCTGGAACTCGCCCGCCACGCGGGCGAAGCCGGGCATCTCGGCCCGGCACGTGAGTCAAAGCCCCGCGAAATAGAGCAGGACGACCGGCCGCCCGGCCGCGAAGGCCGCGCTGAAGTGGCCGGAGTGGCCGCCGAACGTCTCGTCGCCCTGGTACGCCATGACCTGGAAGTCGGGAACGCTGACCGGGGTCGGTGTGGGCGGCGGGGTGGCGGGAGGCGCGGTCGGTGTCTCGGTGGGGGTCGCCACGATCGGGGTCGCGGGCCGCGACGCGGTCGCGGCAGGCTGGGCGGCGCCGCACCCGGCCGTTGTCAGCAGCGCCAGCGCGACCAGCGCGCTCGCGGCCGTGCCTGTGTTCACCCAATGCATGATTGCGGGCGCGTGTGACTGGGGAGTGACGTGGGTGCGGATCACCGGTGATCGCCCAGCACGTGGGTGCTCAGCCAGCGGTTGCGGAACGCGCCGCGCGGGTCGAGCCGGCCGGCCAGGCGGGCGAAGTCCGGCAGACGCTCGTAGAGAGAGGAGATCGTCGCGGCTTCCGCGAGGAAGATCTTGCCCCAGTGCGGGCGGGCCTCGAACGGGGCCAGCGCGGTCTCGACCTCGGCCAGCACCCTCAGGACCGCCTCCTGCGCGGGCTGCCACGTGAAGTGGATGGCGACGGTGTCGCGCCCGTACTGCGGGCTCATCCACAGCCGGTCCGCGGCCACCGTGCGGATCTCGCTCACCCGCAGGACCGGGCGAACCGTGTCCGCCAGCGCGAGCACGGCCTCGATCGCGGCCAGGGCGTGGCGGCGCGGCACCAGGTACTCCGACTGGAGCTCCTCGCCGCTGCTCGGCGTGAAGCCCATGCGGAAGTGTGGCAGGCGATCGGACCAGGGCCCGGGCCGGCCCAGCTGCGGCGTGCAGTTGACCGGGTCGAGGCCCAGGATCGGGTGCCGGTCGACCGTCGACGCGACCGCGCCGAACAGCTCTGTGCGCACCGGCTCCGGCGCGTCCGTCACCCGGCTCTTGACCCACACCTGGCCGGCACTGGGGCCCCAGTCCGTGAACACGCTCACGCTGTGGCCGCCTGCCGTGATCGCGTCGAAGTTGTCGAACAGAGCCTTCCACGCGAGCCCCTCGAACACCCGCTGGCGCACCTCATAGGCGGGTTCGACGTCCAGCGTGATACGGGTGACCGCGCCGGCCGCCCCGAGGCCGACAACCAGGCCGTCGAAGTCGGGGTCGCCTCGAGAGATGGAGACGATCTCGCCGCCGGACGTGACGATCTCCAGGCCCGCGACCGCGGTCGCGAGGCCGCCGTTCGCATCGCCTGAGCCGTGCGTCGCCGTCGCGATGGCGCCCGCGACCGAGATGTGCGGGAGCGAAGCGAGGTTGTGCAGGGCGACACCCTCGGCCGCCAGGGCCAGCGCGAGCCTGCCGTACGTCAGGCCCGCGCTGACGGAGACGGTTCGCGCCGCGTGGTCCACCGTCACGTTCGCGGGCAGGCCGTCGAGCGCGATCAGCTCCTCGGAGTCGGCGATGTCGTTGAACGAGTGGCGCGAGCCCAGCACCCGCACCGTGCGGGCGCCGGCGACGATCTCCTGGACCTGCTCCACCGTCGACGGCCGGTGGAGCCTCTCCGCTCGATACGTGTGGTTGCCCGCCCAGTTCCTCTCGCCCGCGGAAGTCCCCATGGACGAAAGGTAGGCCGTTGACGGTCGAGCAGGTCGGCGGCGGGGAGCACGACGGCGAGCGAGCTCGGCCGGGCTATCGCCGCTCCCACACGCCCGTTCGGGCTTCCCACACCGCACGCCGGCTGCGGCTGATTCGGCGACGCCTCAGAACGGTCCCCGCACCGGGCGGCCCTGCCCGGCCGTGTCGGCCTGGCGGTCCAGCCAGCGCCGGTTGGCCAGGTCGTGCTGGCGCTGGAGCTCGACCGCCTGGCCCTCGGCCGCGCCGATGGCGCTCGCCAGCTTGACCATGCCGTCCAGGATCCGCGCCGACTCGCGCCCGATCCACGGCAGGTCCATCGTGCTGAAGCTGTCGGCGTGGTGGCCGGTCCAGCCGGTCAGCGCTCGCTGGGCGTTGGCGCCGTCTGTGGCCATACGGTCTCGCAGCAGGGCGATCGCGGCGTTCAGCGCCGCGACCGCATCGCGCGCCTTCTGCTGATCGAACTGGACCGGGTCGGGGTAGGGGACTGGCAACGGCGAGCACCTCTCTGTGGTCAGCGGCGCTGTTCGACGCGCACGTCGATGGCGTTGTTCGTGGCGTCTGGCATTCGCCAGACGTGGAGCATGGTCACCTGCAGGCCGCCGGCCTCGGCGCTCTGGCCCTGAGCCAGCGTCAGCACGCGTTCGGGCCCGCGAGATGGTGCGACCGTCACCCGGCCGGCGATGTGGCCCTGCTGGGTGGTGATGCCGGCCATGGAGACGAACGCCGGCAGGCCGTTGGAGAACTGCACGCGGACCCTGGCCGCGGGCATGCCGCCGGACTCGCCGGTCAGCCTCAGCACGGTGCCGGCGCCGGACTCGTCCAGCGCCGGCGGCTGCTGCTCGTACCAGGCGCGCAGTCCCAGGCCTGCTGCCGCGACGACGACCAGCGCGGCGATCGCCGCCACCAGGACCAGCGGGCCCCGACCGCGCTCGACGGTCACGACGCGGTCCAGCGCACGACCAGGTCCACGTGGCCGCCGGGGCCGGTGACCACGTCGTCGACCCGGACCAGGCGGCCGGCGACCGTCACCTCGTCCCCGGCCCGCATCCGGTGGGACTCGGGCGCCTTCCTCTCGGGGTTGTAGACGCCGATCAGCGCCACCCGGTCGTTCGGGTCGGGCTTGATGGCCAGCACGCCGAGGCTGATGCCGGCCACATGGACCTGCCGGGGTGGGGCCAGCCTGAACTCCGTCTCCTCTCCTCCCCCCCTCATCTGCCGGGGGGTCAGGGAGGGCACGTCGTCTTCCTTCATCAGCCGGGCCCCACCCTGGCCAGCGAGACCTCTCCGAAGTAGTGATGCCACTGCTGCTCGGTGAGCGTGACGAGCTGGGGCGCGCCTCCTCCGGCGCCCCACGGGTTGACGACGGTGATCGTCGGCGGGTGCCCGTTCATGTCGACGCTCTTGACGTAGTACTCGTGGCTGGTCACGACCTGGTTGTTGTCCATGCGCTCCGGGTGGTCCCAGAAGTCCCACCAGGGATTATCGTCTGCGTTGCTGCCAGCCGTGATCGCGTAGCCCTGGTGGAGCCGGGACTGGATGTCCGACAGCGAGTAGTCGGACGGATTGCCGCGCGTGGCTGGCCGCCCGCTGAGGTTGGCCAGGCTGGTGTCGCCGAAGCCGCCGTCGATCTGTCCGTATCCACCACCCCTCAGCTCCGCGTACGCCTTCTCGTAGATGGCGGCCCAGCTGGCGCCGTCCGGACCCGGGTGAGCGTAGGGCGTGACGGAGGCGTTGCCCTTGGCGCCGTAGGGCAGGTCGCCCGTGACCGTGATGGGGACCGGCCTGCCGTCCTGGTAGAAGGTCACGGTGTAGGTGCCGTTCGCGTTCGGGCGGATGTTCTGCTGGATGAGGCTGGGGTTGGCCAGCGCGATCGCGCCCATGCCAGCCAGGAACCAGCAGTCCCCGTCGTCGCCCTGGTTGATGTCGGTCAGCGGGTTCACGCCGTCGGGCCCGAAGAGCGGCCCGCTCGTTCCCTGCCAGCTCCACTGGAAGCCCTTGTAGTCGTGGCCCAGGTACTTCGTCTGGAGGTCCGGCTGCAGCATCGGCATGCTGGCCATCAATCGTGCGAGCGTCTCCGGATCGACGCTGGCCAGGACCACGTTCTCGAAGGCATCCCGCAGGCCATGGTCCGAGGAGAGGATGGACCGGTTGCCGAACACCAGGCCGAGCTTGCGCAGGTCGTCCGAGCCCATCGCCCAGAACAGCTCCTGCAGCTGCTCCGGGGTCATGGCCCGCAGCATCCCGTTGAATTGCTCGGGGTCCAGCCCGAACGGGCCGGGCAGCAACAGGTGGGCGTACGCGAGCGCCTTCTGGACGGCGGGGTCCTGCGCGGCCAGGATCCCGTCCAGCTGGCTCGTGCTCACCGTCACGAGGGGGTCGCCCCGGGGATCGGTGACCCCGCCGGCCTTCTCGAACGCCCTCCCCACGCTCTCGACCCACGCGTCGATCTGGACCTTGCGCTGGCCGTATGCCACGAGGTCCTGGCCCCAGTCCTCGAACCCCGGCAGCACGGCGGGATCGGGGTGGGAGCCGGAGAGCGCGGCCAGGGCCATGCTCAGCTTCCTGCCCGCGGCCACGAAGTCGGAGTCGTTGCGCTGTCCGGCCTGGCCGTACGTCTTCAGCCGCTCTGGGTAGGCGCTGGAGGAGTCGTTGCCCATCGTCTGCGGGAGTTGTAGCCGACCGCCCGATTCCGGCGCAAGGCCAGGGGACGGACAACTCGCGCGCGCGGCGATCGTTGCTTACGTTAGCTATCGAAGCTAACATTGACGATCATGATGCTCGGTGAGCGCATCCGGACGCGGCGGACGGAGCTCCGGATCACCCTGCGCGAGCTCGCCCGCCGGGTGGAGGTCAGCGCGCCGTACCTCACGGACCTGGAGGCCGGTCGCCGCAACCCCAGCCCGGAGGTCCTCCACCGGATCGCGGAGGCCCTCGAGCTGCCCCCGGCCGAGCTCGAGGCGCTCGACACACGCCTGAGTCCCGAGGTCCGGCGGTGGGTCGAGACCGAGCCCGACGTCGCGCGCCTGCTTCGCACGCTCCAGTCCACGCCGCGCAAGCGGCGCGAGCAGATGCTCCGCCGCCTGCGCCGTCTGGTCGACGAGGACCCGAAGAAGTGAGGGAGCTCCCCGACCGCGGCGGCCGCCTGCCCTACCGGCTCTGGTACGAGGAGTCGGAGATCGAGTCGATCGCCGCTCGCGAGCTGGCGCTTGCCGGCCATCCTGTGCTGACCGGCCGGCCGGCGACCGACGTGGACGCCTTGCTCGAGTTCCACCTGGGCGTGGTGCCCGAGTACACGTGGCTGCCGCGCGGCGTGCTCGGCGCGACCGAGTTCACCGCCAGGGGCGAGCTGCGGCTGCAGGTCTCGGCCGAGCTGAGCGAGCGCGCCGGGCGTGATCGGGCCGCCGAGAAGCTGCTCCGCTCGACGCTGGCGCACGAGGCGGCCCACATCCTGCTCCACCGCGTTTTGTTCCTGAAGGAATCCCGCGACATGTTCGGAGGGCTCGCGTCGCGCAGCGAGCTGTGTCGCTCCGTCGGCGTCCCACGGCCCGGCTACCAGGGCGAGTGGTGGGAGTGGCAGGCGAACCGCGGCATGTCGGCCCTGCTCATGCCCAGGGGTGCGCTCTCGGCCTGGACGGCCGAACGCGAGCGCGCGGCGCCGGGGGAATCCGCGACCGCGCGGCGCGAGGCCGCGGCGTCCGACTTCGGCGTGAGCGCCGAGTCGGTCAGGCGCCGCCTGGCGCAGCTCCTCGCGCTGGACGCCAGTCCGTGAGGCTGTACTGGGAGCTGGCCCGCCTCGGCTTCAGGCGCTACTCGACGTATCGGGGAGCCACGTTCGCCGGCGCCTTCACCAACACGATCTGGGGATTCATGATCGCCTCCGTCCAGCTGGCGCTGTTCAGCTCACGGACGCGCGTGGCCGGATACGACGCCGCCGAGGCCCTCACCTACGTGTGGCTGTCCCAGGGCATGCTGATGACCGTCTACATCTGGGGCTGGGTGGAGGTCGCCCAGCGCATCAGGACCGGCGACGTGGCCACCGACTTCCACCGCCCGGTGGACTTCCAGGGCTACTGGCTGGCCCAGGACCTCGGTCGCGCGCTCTATCACGCGATCTTTCGCGGCATCCCGCCGGTCCTCGTGGCGTCACTCGTGTTCCACCTCCGGTTCCCGACCCATCCGGTCACGTGGCTCTGGTTCGCGCTCAGCCTGCTGCTCGCGGTGTGCGTGAGCTTCGCCCTTCGGTTCCTCGCCAACCTGGTCGCGTTCTGGACCCACGACCACCGCGGGATCCTGGCCATCACCTCGTTCGCCTTTCCGTTCCTGGCCGGGCTGTTCGGGATACCGCTCGGCTACCTGCCCCCGGAGGTCTTCCGGGTGCTCGTCGTGCTGCCATTCGCGAGCATGGGCCAGGCCCCGCTGTCGGTCTTCCTCGAGAAGCCGGGGGCGGCCGGCGCCATGGCCCTGCAGGCGCTCTGGGCCCTGGCCCTGCTCGCCGCGGGCAGGCTGGTGCTGCGAGCGGCCGAGCGCCGCCTGGTGGTCCAGGGTGGCTGAGGCTCGGCCCCGCCTGGCGCTGCTCCGGGCGAGCCTGCGCACGCAGCTCTCCTACCGGCTCTCCTTCGTGCTGCTCACCATCGCCGCCGGGCTCGCCACGTTCATGGACTTCCTGATGATCGCGGCGATCTTCACCCACCTGCCCCGCCTCGCCGGATGGTCGCTCCCCGAGGTCGGGCTGCTCTACGGCATCGCGGGGGTGGGGTTCGGGATCACCGACCTCTGTCTCGGCACCCTGGACCTGCTTCCACAGCTGATCAGGGAGGGCACGTTCGACGTGGTGCTGCTGCGGCCCGTCGGCACGCTCTACCAGGTGCTGGCGCGCGAGTTCGGCCTGCGCCGGATCGGCAAGGTGGTGCAGTCCGCGGCCGTCCTCGTGTACTCCCTGGCTCACGTCGACGTGACGTGGACGGCGCCGAAGGTGGCGATGCTGGCCATGTCGCTGTTCACCGCCCCGATGATCTTCGGCTCGGTCTGGGTCATCGTGATGACGCACGTGTTCTGGACCGTCGACACGGGCGAGGTGGCGAACGCCTTCACGTACGGAGGGAGCTTCATCTCCAGCTACCCGATCAACCTCTTCGCGAGCTGGCTGCGCGACCTCCTCGCCTTCGTGATCCCCATGGCCTTCGTCGCCTACTACCCGGTG
>DASYBH010000290.1:0-11948 GCA_036500885.1 Candidatus Dormiibacterota bacterium | reverse complement strand
GGGTCGTCTGCCGGATCTACGACCCGATCCGTACCCAGGTCTACCGCAAGCTCGGCCTCGAGGTGCTCTGCCCGACGATCGAGGGCGCCTCGACGATCCGCCGCCTGATCCAGAACGGAGGCTGAGACGCCGTGTACGCGATCGTGATCGGAGGCGGAAGGGTCGGCTACTTCCTGTCCCGGGACCTCCTCGAGCGGGGCGACGAGGTCACGCTGGTCGAGAAGGACCCGACCCGCGCGGAGTGGCTGGAGAGCCAGCTCGGCAGCATCGTCATGCGCGGCGACGGCGACGAGATGGCGTTCCTGAGCACCACAGGCATCGAGCGCGCCGACGCGGTGCTCGCGGTGACCGGGGACGACGAGGACAACCTGGTGGCGCTGCAGCTGGCCAAGAAGCACTTCAACGTGCCGCTGACCATCGCCCGCGTCAACAATCCGGCCAACGTGGAGATCTTCAAGGAGCTGGGCATCGACGAGGCGATCTCCGCCACGGAGATCCTGCTCAACGCCCTGGAGACGAGCGTCACGCCGACCCAGTAAAAGAAAAACGGCCGCGCGTCCCTGACGCGGCCGTCTCTCTGCCTTCGGGTGGTATTCAGGACGTGATCAGGTCGACTTGCCGATCTTGTAGATTGTCGTTCCGCAGATCGGACAGGTCCCCTTGGTCGCCGGTTTGCCATTCTTCATGGTGATGGGCTTGGGGTCCTTCATTTCGACCTTCTTCTTGTCCTTAAGGCAATACCCTTCCACTGCAATAACCTCTCTATGCGGCACTCAGGATTTGCGCCAGCGCAGCCGAACCCGCCGTATTGTATCGGCCCACCCTCTCCAATTCAACCTCAATTCGGCGGCGTGCCCCCCGAAGCTGTGCAAGCGTCGAGGATTCGTCGCTTGCTGACCCGCGCTGCTAGACTGGCCCCGACAGTTGCATAGCGCTCCTCGTTAGGCCAGGCTCCAGCGCGGAAACAGGCCATTGCCCGGAAACATCGAGAGATGCCAACGGGTAGAGCAGGCTCCGCCGACATAAGGCGGCGCCCGAGATGGCTGAGCGTCGGTCCTCCCGTCCGGAGGCGCCTCTCTAAGCCGCACTGTGCCGAAGCTGAACGAGTAGGAGGAGCCGCTCGCGCCAACGCGCCGCGCTCCCATGCGCCTCTGGGAGACACCTGGGATGCTGTTCCTGACCGAGATTCTGGGCGCGGAGGTGATCGACGTGCGGCAGCGCCGGACCGGCGCTGTCCGCGATCTGACCGTGCGCATCCAGGAGCCGTACCCGGTGGTCACCGGGCTGGTCGTCTCGCGCCGTCGCGAGCTGACGATCCCCTGGTCCGAGGTGCGCACGTTCGCCGCCGCCACCCGGGAGGTCAGCCTGCGCAGCGCGCGCGAGGACATCGAGCGCCACCAGGCCAACCCCGACGAGATCTGGCTGGCCAGGGACGTGATGGACAAGCAGGTGGTCGACACGGACGGCCGCAGGGTCGTGCGCGTCAACGACCTGCAGCTGGTGGAGACGAGCGGCGGACTGCTGCTGGTGGGAGCCGACATCGGTGTCCGGGGCATCCTGCGCCGGCTCGGGCTGGAGGGGGTGGTCAAGTCGCTGGCGCGCCTGCTCGGCCGCGAGCTGCCGATGGTGCTGGTCTCCTGGGAGGTGGTCGCTCCGCTCCACTCGGCGTCCGACCCGGACCACCGGGCCAACGACGACGCCGTGCGGCTCCGCATCTCCGGCCGCGGGATCGCGAAGCTGCACCCGGCCGACATCGCCGACATCGTCGAGGAGCTCGGCGCCAAGGAGCGCAGGACAGTGTTCGACACGCTGAGCGAGGAGATCGCGGCCGACACGTTGGAGGAGATGGAGCTGGGGGACCAGGTCTCGGTCATCGAGCACATGGACGCCCGGCGGGCCAGCGAGATCCTCGAGGAGATGCCGCCGGACGAGGTGGCGGACATCCTGACCGAGCTGCCCGAGGAGCAGGCGGAGCGTCTCCTCAGCCTGATGGAGACAGAAGAGGCGCGGGACGTCCAGGAGCTGCTCGCCTACGAGGAGAACACGGCTGGCGGTCTGATGACCACCGAGTACGTGGCGGTCCGCGAGCACCTCACCGCCCAGCAGTGCATCGACGAGCTGCGCCGCCGGGAGCCCGACGCGGAATCCATCTACTACGTCTTCGTGATCGACGAGCGCGAGCACCTCAGGGGCGTGCTCTCGCTCCGGGACCTGATCGTGGCCCAGCCCGACACGCCGATTCCCTCGATCATGATCCGCGACGTCATCGCCGTCCACCTGAAGGACAGCGCCGAGGAGGTCGCCGCCGTCCTGTCCAAGTACAACCTCCTCGCGGTCCCGGTCGTCGACGACGAGCTGCGCATCCAGGGACTCGTGACCGTCGACGATGCGCTCGACGCGGTGCTGCCCGAGTCGGTCAAGCGCAAGCTGCCCAGGGCTCGCTGACGCCGAATGAGTCGGTTGACCGCGCGCCTTCGCCGCTTTCGGCGGCTGTTCATCCTGGTCGCCGTCATCGGCCCCGGGCTGATCACGACCAACGCCGGCAACGACGCCGGGGCCATCGCGACCTATTCTCAGGCGGGCGCCGAGTTCGGGTACCAGATGCTCTGGATCCTGCTGCTCATCACCGTGAGCCTCGCCGTCGTCAACGAGATGGCCGCCCGCATGGCCGTCATCACGGGCAAGGGCCTGGCCGACCTGATCAGGGAGCGCTTCGGCGTGCGGGGGACCACCCTCGCGATGGTGCTCCTCCTGATCGCGAACGCGGTGACCACGATGGCCGAGTTCGCCGGCATCGCCGCGGCCCTCGAGCTGTTCCACGTCCCGAAGTACGCGTCCGTGCCGCTGGTGGCCCTGGCGATCTGGCTGATCATCGTCAGGGGCAGCTACCCGGTGGTCGAGCGGGTCCTGCTCTCCATCGGGGTCGTCTATCTCGCCTACATCCTCTCGGGGGTGGTGAGCCACCCGGACTGGGCCGCCGTCGCTCGGGCCACGTTCGCGCCTCGACCGCCGCTGTCGCTCGCCTACTTCCTGCTCGCCATCGGCCTGATCGGCACGACCATCGCGCCCTGGATGCTGTTCTACCTCCAGTCGTCAGTCGCCGAGAAGGGCATCCCGAACGAGCAGCTCTCGTACAGCCGCATCGACGCCATCTCGGGCGCGATCTTCGCCAACCTTGTCGCGTTCTTCATCATCGTGGCGGCCGCGGTGGCGCTCCACGGGAAGGTGGGCGCCGCGGCGCTGGCCAACATGCAGGCGGCCGACTACGCCAGGGCGCTGGAGCCGGTCGTGGGCGGCGCCGCCTTCGTCCTGTTCGGCGTCGGCCTCTTCGGCGCGTCGCTCCTGTCCGGAGGCGTGGTGCCGCTCTCCACGGCCTACACCATCACCGAGGCCTTCGGCTGGGAGCGCGGGGTCCGCCACCGCTTCGCCGAGGCGCCGGCGTTCTTCGGCATCTTCACGGGCCTGATCGTCGCGGCCGGCCTGGCGGTGCTCATCCCCGGCGTGCCGCTGGTCTCGATGATCCTGTTCAGCCAGGAGATCAACGGCCTGATCCTGGCCGCGATCCTGGTGTTCATGATGGTGCTCGTCAACGATCGCCGGATCATGGGCCGCTATGTCAACGGCCCGGTGATCAACGCGATCGGGGGCGCCACGGTCGCCCTGCTCGTGGTGCTGATCACCCTGCTGCTGCTCGCCGCCATCCCCGGCTTCCCCCTCTCCGGGTAGGCGCAGGCCGCCCCTCCAGGCCACCGCCAGGCCCTCGTCGAGCAGGGTCGTGGCCACCCGCCGAGCGCGCTCCGGATCGGCGGGCCAGCCGGCCACGCGGGGCACGGCCGCCCAGGCCACCGGGCCGGAGCGGAGCGCGGCGACCAGCCGGCCGCGTCCCTGCCGGTCCGACCCCGCGAAGCGCGACTGCGGGCGCCCGCGCAGCCACGGGTCGGGGGTCCGGACGCCGGCCCGGCGCCAGGCGCACGCGGAGGCCGCGGCGAGCGGGCAGGCGGCGCAGGCCGGCGTCGAGCGGCAGACCGTCGCGCCCAGGTCCAGCACCGCCTGGTTCCAGGTCCAGCCGCGCCCGGCCGGCACCAGCGAGTCCGCCGCCGGCTGGGTGACCGGCAGGCCCAGCACCCTGGAGAGGACGCGCAGCGCGTTGGCGTCCAGCACCGCGACGTCGCGCTCGAAGGCGAACGCCAGGACGGCCCTGGCCGTGTACGCACCAACGCCCGGCAGGCGGAGCAGGTCCTCCAGCGCGTCGGGCAGGCGGCCGCCGTGCCGTCCCGTCACGGTCCCGGCCGCGGCGTGGAGGTGCAGCGCGCGGCGGTTGTAGCCCAGGCCGGCCCACAGCCGGATGGTCTCGGCGGCGGGGCTGCCGGCGCATTCGGCCGGAGTCGGGAAGCGGGCCAGGAATGCCTCGAAGCGCGGGATCACCCGCGTCACCTGCGTCTGCTGGAGCATCAGCTCCGAGATCAGCACCGCCCAGGGGTCCCGGGTGCGGCGCCATGGGAGGTCGCGCAGCTCGCTCGCCGCCCAGACGAGGAGCGCCTCCTGGAGGGACGCCCCCACGCTACCGGCCCACGTTCCTCGCGGCCAGCGCTCGGGCCCCGACCTCGGAGATCGCCACCGAGGCGCGGTCGACGCCGGCCCGCAGCGCCTCGAGCAGGGCGGCCGGCTCGCCGCCGAGCGGCAGCCAGTGGGCCAGCATGCCGCCCGCCAGCGCGTCGCCGGCGCCGGTGGTGTCGACCACGGGCCCGGTGCCGGCGGGGACGTGCACCCGGCCCGCCGCCGTCCAGACGCTGGCGCCGCCCGGCCCGTGCTTCACCACCAGGCCGTCCAGGCCCCATGTCCGCCGGAACGTATCGGGATCCACGCCGCCCAGCGCGGCGAACTCCTCCTGGTTGCAGAAGTACCAGTCGACCAGCCGGAGCACGGAGCGCGCCGTCTCGGGCGCCGACTCGACGTAGGACCGCATCGCGTCCGCCGCGAGCAGCCCGCAGCCGGCGAGCTGGCGCGCGGCATCGAGCTGCCGGTCGGGCCGCATCGAGCCCACGAAGGCCCAGCCGCGGTAGCCAGGCGGGATGGCTGGCGTCCACCGGTCGTAGATCGAGTCCCGGCTGCCGAGGTCGACGTTGCGGCCGGCGTGGGCCTCCGCGAACCAGCGGTACGTCGGCGCGTCGACGACGGCGAGGCCGTCCAGGCGGAGGCGGGGACGCCCCCCCAGCAGCGCGCGCACCCTCGCCTCCGCGTCGCGGCCGACCGGCGCGACCACCTGCACGTCCGTGCTCAGCGAGGCCGCGAGCGAGAAGTACAGCGCCGAGCCGCCCAGCTCGTCGGTGATGCGGCCGCCCTGCAGCGAGTCGAGCGCGATCGAGCCGGCGACGAGCAGCCGTGGCGGCGGGACGGCCACGCTGCCCTACGCGCGGCGGCCCTGGCCGCTCGGCGTGTTCACCACGTGGCGCGCCGTCCGCAGCTTGTGCAGGAAGTCCTCGACGCCCTCGTAGGGCTCCATCTCCATCCAGCAGCGGCCGAGCTCGCCGGCCGAGTGAGCGTCGCTGCCGCTGGCCGGGACGAGCCCGAGCTCGCGGCACAGGTCGGCGGCGGCCCGGTTGGCCTCGGGCCGGGACCAGGAGTTGTGCGTCTCGACGATGTCGATCCTGGGCGCCAGCTCCACCAGCCGCTCGGGCCGGAACGCGGCGCGCCTCCGGTCGAGCGGATGGCAGGCGTACGTGAGGCCGCCCGCCGCGTGAATCTGGTCGCACACGTCCTCGGGGCTGCCGCCGGGGGCGATGGACGCGCCGATGAAGAGGCCGATGATCTCCCCCTCGGCCGTCTTGACCTCCTCCCCGACGATCGCCAGCTCCGGCGCCAGGCGCCGCAGGGCCAGCGCGCCCTCCGCGGTGTCGTGGTCGGTCAGGGCGATCCGGTCGAGGCCCAGCTCGGCGGCCCTGGCGACCAGGGCGTCGAGGGTGGTGCTGCTGTCGACCGAGTATCGCGAGTGCAGGTGGAGGTCGACCCGAAGGAGCGGTCCGACTATCGGGGTGGCCGCGGGACCTGCCGGAGCAGCGGGATGATCCGCGCCGGCCGGCGGGTGGTCACGGACTGCTCCATGAGCCGCTCCTGCGCCTGGTAGAGGATCTCCATCAGCTCGGCCGGCCGGCGCTCGCCGTTCAGGTTGCGAGGCAGCTCGGCGTCGGCGCGAGCGAGCAGGCGAACAAGTCGCGGCATGAGCCAACCCGGCACGATGCGAAGGCCCTGCACCAGGCACTCCTCGAGCCAGTACATCAGCTCGTCGGACTCGTGCAGCAGGTGACGCGGTGACGGTCGTTCGTGGTCCCGGCGGCGCCAGTAGCTGGCCCTCCGCTGCTCCAGAATCGTCAGCTCGATCATCGTCGCGGCAAGATCCTCCGCCGGCCACTATACCGCCATCACCGCTGCTGGCCACCACCGGCAGCCAGGATCGGGTGTGGGCTCGTTCCCGCCCAACCTCGGGACCGGCGGGCCGGCCTCGACACCCGGAGGGAGCGTCGTCCCGACTCCCGGCCGGCCGCGCCCCCGTCTCGTACGGCGCCGCTCTCGCGGAGGTCCCTCTGCTCCCCTTCATCCGCCGGGGGGTCAGGGAGCAGGTCGTCTTCCTTATCCGCATCCATGCTCCGCGCTATCATCGCGACGCGGGGGCGATGACGGAGAACGTGGCTCGACGTCTTGCACGCAAACCGAACACCGCCTATGCTAGCCACGACCAACCAGACGCATGCCAGGGGAATCGAACACGGCCGCCCAAATTGACATCAGGCCCCCCTGCCCGTCTCCGCCACTTCTGTGCGAACTGCGCTTCTCTCAGTCATCTCAACCATTTCGGCGTGGGGCCGGAACCGCACTCTTGGGGGTTACCAGATGATTCGCACCGTGCTTCGAGCGGCCGCGGTGGCCGCGACGGCCGCCGTCCTCACCGCGTCGGTGGCCGGCGACGCGTTCGCCGCAGGCGAGGAGATCGGCGCCACGCTCGATCGGATGACCGGCTGGATACAGGGGATCCTGCTCTCCGTCGGCATCCTGTCGTTCGTGCTCGGCGCGGGCTTCTATCTTGCCGAGGGAACGATCGGCGGCCAGGAGCGCGGCAAGGCGCTCATGGTGGGCGCCATCATCGGCGTGATCCTGGGATTCCTGGCGAAGCCGATCGTGAACCTGGCCGCGAGCTTCGTTCGTTAGCAGAGAGATGAGGGGGGTCCGCTCGGCGGTCCTGGGAGGCGTGGCGGCGGTCCTTCTGCTCACCGCCTCGGCGCATGTCGCGGTCGCGGCGCCGTCGCCGTCGCCTTCGCCCAGCGCGTCGCAGGCCAGCCAGTCGAGCGGGCCCAGCCTGCCCGGTCTCCAGCTGCCCTCGCTCGACCCGCAGAAGGTCATCTACCAGGCGATCGCCGGCATCCTGTTCGCGTTCGACCAGACGCTCATCGCCGAGATGGAGAAGGTCTGGAACCCGATGGTGGCGGGGAGCGACGACCTCTCCGGCAAGCAGAACTTCGGCCCCGGGCTGGTCGTCGACAACACGAAGCTGCGCCAGATGTGGACGGTCAGCTTCGGCATCGCCTCCGGGTCGCTGCTGGTGCTGCTGTTCGCCCTGAGCGCGCTGCTGTGGCTGCTGGGCCAGGCGGTCGGCAGCCGCCACGACATCTGGCGCAATCTCGTGTACTTCCTGTTCACCGTCATCCTGATGGGGTTCAGCTTCTTCCTCGTCCAGCAGCTGCTGCTCGTGGACAACGCCCTGGTGGGCGCGGTGAACGGCCAGGTGACGATCGAGCTGCGGACGCTGCTCGCGTTCCAGAACATCGGGCTGAAGGACCCAACCGCCATCCAGGACGTCCACGACCTGCTGAAGGCGATCACCACCCTGCTGGTGATCGTGTTCGTGGCCATGGAGCTGGTGGTCCTGTTCATCGTGTACTTCGTGCGCCTGATCCTCCTGTGGGTGCTGGTGGTCGTGGCGCCGTTCGCCTTCGCGTTCAGCATCATCCCGGCCGGGCGCGGACTGATCATCTACTGGGCGCGGCTGCTCTTCGCCACCGTCGCCGTCAAGTTCATCAACGTGCTCGTGTTCACCACGTTCGTGTTCATGGGGGCGACGTCGGACGTCGCGCTGCTGAACGTGATCCTGGTGGCTACGATGTTGCTGTTCATGATCATGGTGCCCGCGACGCTGATGCGCGCCCTGGGCGAGCCTGGAGGGGCGATCATGGCGGTGCAGCAGACGTGGCGCGCGACGACGCACCACCAGCCGCTCCGTCAGGCGACGACCGGCCTGATGCGGCGGTTCAGACGGGGCTGACCGCGATGGCGGATTCGAAGATCTATCAGATCACCGCCGACATCGACCGGGTGGAGACGTCGGTCACCCTGGCCGGCCGCCGGATCTCCGTGCGCGCGGCGCTGCTGATGGCGGGGGGCGCGCTCAGCTCGATAGGGCTGGTCGGCGTCCTGCTCCCGGCGTTCGGCAGTCCGGCGCTCGCCATCCCGCTCGGTTTCACGCCGCTCTACCTGACCTCCATCGTGGCGTTCGTCCGCGCACCAGACGGCCGCCACTGGGAGTCCCACCTGATCGACCGCTACCGGTTCTCGCGCATGGTCAAGCGCGCGGCCAACCTGTCAGAGGGTGGCCGGCTGGAGCGGGCGAGCAAGATCATCAACCTGCGCCAGGAGGTCATTCCCGTGGTCGACACCACCCTCGACAGCGAGCCGGTCCGACGCACCCTCAACGACATCGACCTTCCGGTGACGATCGAGGCGGATGGCGCCGGGCTGCGCATGGCGATCGACGACAAGGTCCTGCTCATCCAGCACGACATGTCGCGCAACCGCATCCGCGTGACGGTGCGGAGGCGCGAGCCGGAGGAGCGCTGATGCTGCGCAGGCTCCTCGGCGGTCTCTTCCCGGGGTCGGCAGGGCTCGGGACGAACGAGGACGTCCGCTCGCACCTGCTCGTGGAGCGGATCGAGAACGGCTACCTCCACGTCCGCGGGCACGGCCCGCGCATCGTGCTGGAGGCGACCGGCGTGAACTTCGAGCTGAAGTCGCACTTCGAGCAGCTGGGCCTGCTGGAGGTGATGGCCGAGCTGCTCCAGTACCTGCACGACCCGGTCCAGATCCTGGTCCGCAGCCGCGTGTACGAGCCCGACGAGTACTTCGGGACGCTGGAGGCATGGCGCAGGGCGTGGGGTTCCAAGCGCGAGCTGCGAGAGCAGCGGCTGGCGGAGTACCGCGACAAGATCCGCCTGGTGGCGCGCGACAAGCAGACCAAGGACCGCCGCTTCTACATCGTGGTGCCGTTCAGCCGGGCGGTGCTGGACCGCCTCCGCCAGCCCTCGTCCGAGGAGATCGGCACGCAGCTCAACGCCAAGGAGAAGCAGCTCGCGCGGATCCTCCAGCGCGCCGGCATCCGGGTGCGCCGGCTCGCCTCGGCGGAGATCGAGGAGCTCTTCTACTACGCCTACGACCCGATCATGGCGCGAATCCAGAAGATGCGCGCGGCCACGGCGCCGGCGACCACCATCGAGGTCGCGCCGCTCACGCCGGATGACATGGTGGGCTTCAGCGTCCGCACGGCCGACGTGCGCGAGATGCTGGTCCCGTCCGTGCTGGAGGTGGGGCCGCTGCACGTCCACTGCCAGAACCGCGACGACACGTTCGTGCGCACCCTGTACCTGCAGGACTACCCGCGCGAGGTGACGCCGAACTGGCTCCGCGACGTGCTCAGCCTGGACTTCAACCTCGACGTCAGCATGCACATCACGCCGCTCGACCCGCACCGGGCCCGGACCAAGCTGGATGCCAACGAGCGGGAGCTGGCCGGCACCCTGGCCGCCGTCTCCGACGACATGCCGGCGGCGCGCGATATCGAGGAGCGCCTGGAGGACATCTCCCAGATCAAGGAGGAGTTCCGCAACAAGTCGAAGTGGTTCCAGCTGGCCCTGTACATCGCGCCGTACGCGAGCAGCGAGGAGGAGCTCGACCGGGCGACCAGGGCGATCGAGGATCAGCTCGCCGGCCTGTTCTTCCGCAGCCAGCGCGCCATCTACCGGCAGGAGCAGGGCTTCAACTCCGTGCTGCCGCAGGCCGTCGACCTGCTGAAGCAGACCAGGGGCGTCTCGACCCGGCCGCTGGCCGCCGCGTTCCCGTTCAACGCGGCCGACCGGATCGAGTCGGAGGGCTACCTGTTCGGCGTGGTGGGCTCCGAGCACAGCGCCAAGAGCATGCTCATCCTCAACCCCCGGACCTGGGACAACCCGCACATGGTCGTCCTCGGCTGGTCGGGCAACGGCAAGTCGGCGAACGTCAAGGAGAAGGTGCTCCACGAGTGGATCGCGGGCAGCCACGCCGCGGTCATCGACCCGCGCGGCGAGTACGGGCCGCTGGCCGACCACTGCGAGGGCGAGGTCATTCCGATCTACCTGGGCAGCGCCAAGACGATCAACATCTGGGACCTGGCCCTGGATGCCGGGCGCAACCCGTTCAGCTCCAAGGTCCCGCAGCTGATCAACTTCTGGCGCCTGGCTCTGGGCTACCTGCCGGAGGAGGAGCTGCAGCTGCTGGACGGCGCCATCACCGCGGCCTACCAGCGCGTCGGCGTCAATCCCGCCGACCGGGAGACGTGGAGCCAGCCCCCGCCGCTGACCAGCGACTTCCAGCAGGCGATCTGGGACCGCTACGGCGCCGAGGAGCGCACGCGGCTGCCCGCGACGAGCCTGTGCGAGCGGGTTCAGCGGTTCAGCCACGGCTACCTGGCGCCGCTCTTCAACCAGCGGACGAGCGTCAACCTGGCCAACGACTTCCTGGTGTTCGACGTCCGCGTCGTCCGCCAGGAGCAGTCCGACCTGCTGCCGCTGGTCTACTGGCTGATCCTGAACCACCTCCGCACGTGGATGACCTCCCGGCTGCGGCGGCGCGTCATCTGCATCGACGAGTTCTGGGCGCTGGCCAGGCACGACGAGGGCATGGCCTTCGTCGACGAGATGGCCCGCACCGCGCGGCACGCGAACACGCAGCTCATCCTGATCTCGCAGAGCGTGGCCGAGATGCTGGCGTCACCGCAGGCGGTCGCCAGCCTCTCCAACATGTCCACGACCGTCCTGCACAAGCAGCATCCCGACCACATCGCCAGGGTCATGGAGACGTTCCACCTGTCCGAGGCGGAGGGCCGCTACCTGCAGAGCGCCGAGCGCGGCCACTGCCTGGTGGTCACCGGCGCCGGCGAGCACGTGGGCATGTCGACAGTCAACTACGAGCCGGAGCACGAGCTGTACTGCACGGAGCCGTTCAAGTGCGGCCGCCCGCACCGGGCGAAGGGGGTCGCGGTCCCGTCCTTCCAGAGCCCCCCATCGCTCTCCGCGGGGACGTCGGAGGCGCCCTCGGTGCAGCCCCCCGGGTCCGAAGCCGCCTCTTAGACGAATGATCCCGAATTGGTCTGAAGCACGAAGTCACGAAGAACACGAAGGGCCTGGAGGTCAGCCTCAGCGCTCCAGCCGATCCCCAAGATCCCCAATTCCTTCGTGCGTCTTCGTGTCCTTCGTGCCTTCGTGCTGCAACTCATTCAGCTAATCGACCGCCCGGACGCTCACCGCCGTTCGCCAGGGCACTGCACGTCCCTGGCACTCATTTAGGAGGCAGGGCGGGGCCGGGGTGGTCGATCGGGGTGGGTGAGATGGCCGGTGCGCTCGGGCGGGCGGCGCGCGGGATGCTCTGGGACCCGGTGCGCGACCGCGCGGTCGCCGCTGCCGCCGCCAACCTCAAGCTGACGCTTGCCCTGCTGCTGACCGGCGCCGGCTTCGTGGTCACGGTGGTCGTGCTGCCAGTGCTGGTCATCGTGTTCGCCATGAGCGCCGGCATCAGCCACGGCCTGCGCCTCGAATCGCCCGCCGCCGCGCCGCCCGGACCGCCGCTGGCGCCCGGTGAGCTGGCCTGTCCGC
>DASYBH010000289.1:0-13602 GCA_036500885.1 Candidatus Dormiibacterota bacterium | reverse complement strand
GGGTGGTGTTGCAGCCCGAGCTGGTGATCCGCGGCTCGACGGTCGCTCCCTGATCCGCACGTGTCCGGAAACGATCTGGGGCGCCCGCGATCTGTCCGAGTGAGTTGAAGCACGGAGCCACGAAGAGCACGGAGACGCACGGAGGGCTCGGCAACATGTTCCGCAGTGAGCGCCCAGAGCGCACAGGCATGATCTGGGCAGGGAGCGTCGGGAGCCGCACCGTACCCTCCGTGCGTCTTCGTGACCTCCGTGCCTCCGTGCTTCAACTCACTCGGACAGATCGCGGGCGCCCCAGATCGTTTCCGGACACGTGCGGATCAGGGAGCGACCGTCGAGCCGCGGATCACCAGCTCGGGCTGCAACACCACCCGGCGGGGGATGCTGCGGCCCGAGGTGATCTGTTCGATGAGCATCTCCGCTGAGATGCGGCCGAACTCGCGCACCGGCACCCGCAGCGTGGTCAGCGGCGGGGCCAGGCGAGACGCGAGGGGGACGTCGTTGTAACCGACGATCGCGACGTCCTCCGGGATGCGAAGGCCGTGGTCGAGGATCGCCGCGTGCGCGCCCATCGCCGCCATGTCGTTGACCGCGAACACCGCTGTGGGCGGCAGCGGCAGCTCCAGCAGCAGCCCCATGGCCTGGCGGCCGGTGTCCTCCAGGTAGCCCGCCTCCACGACGAGAGGCGGCTCTGGCGCGATGCCGGACTCCCGGAGGGCCGCCATGTACCCGCGCCGGCGCTGCACGGCCGTGCTGACGCCCGAGCTGCCGGCCAGGTGCGCGATGCGCCGGTGCCCCAGCGAGACCAGGTGCCGCGTGGCCATCATCCCGCCGGCGAAGTCGTCGGCGCCGACGAACGGGTCGCCAGGACCGCTGTAGCGGTTGACCAGGACGTGCTTGATGCCCTGCTCGCGCAGCCAGCGCACCGACGGGTCTCGCAGCGACACGCTGGCCAGGATCAGACCGTCCACGCGCCGCGACTGAAGGCTGCGCAGATGCGTCCGCTCGCGTTCCGCCGAGCCGCCCGTGTTGGCCAGGATCACGCCGTAGCCGCGCTCGCCGGCGACCTCCTCGATGCCCATGAAGATGTCGGCGAAGAGCGGGTTCGTGATGTCCGGGATGATCATGGCCAGGACGAACGTCTGCCGGAGCCGGAGCGATCGGGCGACCACGTCCGGACGGTAGTCGGTCTCCTCCAGCAGGGCCTCGATGCGCGCCCGGGTCTCCGCCGAGACGCGCAGCACCGGGTCGCGGTTGACCACGCGCGAGATCGTCGAAGGGTGGACGCCGGCGCGCGCGGCGAGCTCCTTCAGCGTGATCGGGCGAAACGAGGTCACCCCGCCCTGCCGAGGTAGAGGTCACCGATCTCCCGGCTCGCCAGGATCTCCTGGCCGGGACCGGCCAGACGGACCCGACCGCTCTCCATGACGATCCCCTCGGTGGCCAGGGTCAGGCCTGAGCGGGCGTTCTGCTCGACCAGGAGGATCGTGCGGCCCTCCTGGTTCAGGCGCCGGATGGTCTCGAAGACGAGCGCCCTGGTCCTGGGATCGAGGCCCATCGACGGCTCGTCGAGCAGCAGGAGGTCGGGCTCCAGCATCATGGCGCGCGCGAACTCGACCAGCTTCTGCTGGCCGCCGGACAGCGAGGCCGCCAGCTCGCCGGCCCGCTCCCGCACGATCGGGAACGACTCGGCGACCGCCTGGAGGCGTCGCCGGACCAGCCCCCGGTCGCGGAGGCTGAAGCCGCCCAGCCGGACGTTCTCCTCCACGCTCATGGTCGGGAACAGGCTGCGCTCCTGGGGCACCTGGACGATGCCCATGTCGAGGATCGCGCGCGGAGCCAGCCGGCCGATCGACGTGCCGCGGAAGCGCACGTCGCCACTGCGGGGATGCAGGAGGCCGCTGACGACGCGGAGCACCGTCGACTTGCCGGCGCCGTTCGGCCCGACGATGCAGGTGATGCTCCCGTCCTTCACCCGCAGGTCGAGCTGGCGGAGGATGTCCGAGCCCCCATAGCCGGCCGTCACGGACCTCAGCTCCAGCGTCTCCGCTCCGGAAACGTTCACGCGTCACGCACCCAGGTAGGCGTTCAGCACCGCCGGGTTGGCGCGCACCTGCGCCGGGCTGCCGCTGGCGATCGGCCGGCCGCGGTCCATCACGACCACGGCGTCGCAGAGGTCCATCACGAATCCCATGTTGTGCTCGACGATGAGGAACGTCACGCCCTGGGCGTTGAGCTCCCTGATCGAGGCGGCGATCCGCTCGAGAAGGCCCGGATTGACGCCGCCGGCCGGCTCGTCCAGCAGCACGAGCCGGGGCCGCGACATCATGACCGCGCCCAGCTCCAGCAGCTTGCGCTGCCCGTAGGAGAGCCGCCCGGCCGGCTCCCCGGCCAGCTCGGCGAGACCGAGGAACTCCAGCATGGCGCGAGCGTGACGCGCCTCGCTGCCGGCCCCGGGGAGCAGCGCGGCGAGACCCCTCCTGTGCACCGGCACCAGCAGGTTCTCCAGCACGGTCAGCCGCGGGAAGACGCGCGCGAGCTGGAAGGTGCGGCCGATGCCGAGGCGGTGCACGCGGTCGGGCGGCAGGCCGGTGATCGCCGTGGACTGGAACGTGACCCGCCCGGCGTCGGGCTGCAGGAACCCGGTGACGAGGTCGAACAGCGTCGTCTTGCCCGAGCCGTTGGGCCCGATCAGCCCGGTGATGCTGTCGACCGCCACCGTCAGCGAGCAGGAGTCCACGGCGACCACGCCTCCGAAGCGCTTCGCGAGGTCCGACACCTCGAGCAGGCTCACGCCCTTCTCGCGGCCGCCTGCCAGGACTCGATCCGTGCGGCCAACGACGGGATGATGCCCCGCGGGAGCAGGAGCATCACGGCCAGGAACACCGCCGCGTAGAGGACCAGGTACAGCCGCGCCGAGCCGGCGAAGTAGGCCAGCTCCAGCTGCGCCGGCTCGAGCAGCAGCGCCCCGAGCACGGGGCCCGCAATGGTGCCGGCGCCGCCGAGGAACGCCATCAGCACCATCGAGATGCCGATCAGCGGATCGATCACGAACTGCGGGTACACGTAGGTGACGTAGTAGCCGTAGACGCCTCCGATCATGCCCACCAGCCCGGCCGAGACGGCGAACGCGCCGATCTTGAGGGCCCACGTCGGGACGCCGTGCGCCAGCGCCCGGTCCTCGTCGTCGCGGATGGCCAGCAGCCCGAGGCCGATCTGGGAGCGCCGGAGCGCCCATGAGATGGCCAGCGCCAGGAGGGCCAGGGCCAGCATCGCGTAATAGAAGGGCACGTCCACGAACGCGGGGCTCCAGCCCTGCGGCACCGGGAAGCCCAGGCCCTGGGAGCCGCCGGTCACCGGCCGGAGATTGGTGGCCAGGATCTGGAGCATGAACATGAACGCGATGGTGACGATCACGAACGTGGCCGCGCGCGTCCGGAGCGCGATCCAGCCGACCGGCAGCGCCAGGGCGGCCGTGACCAGCCCGACCACGGGGACCACCAGGAACGGCGCGTAGCCGCCCGGCACGCGCAGGTGGCCGAGCATCAGGCCCAGCGTGTAGGCCCCCAACCCGAAGAAGCCGGCGTGCCCGAGCGAGACGTAGCCGGTGTAGCCGCCGGAGATGTTCCAGGCGGTCGCCAGCCCGACGTACATGAGCGTGAACACGCCGATGTTGAGGAACGATGGGTCGGGGCTCAGCACCGGCAGCAGCAGAGCGGCGGCGCCCAGGACGCCCGCGGCGATCCTCACGTCCCCTCGCGGGCCCTGAGGCCGTACAGGCCCTGAGGCCGCGTGATCAGGATCAGCACCAGGAGCGCGAAGAACGTGAAAGCCGCCCATGTGGGCGAGACCACCACCGCGGTGACGTCCTCGATCACGAGCATCAGGACGGCCGCGACGATCGCACCCTTGAGGCTGCCCAGGCCGCCCAGGACGATGATCGTCAGGAGGCGGGAGATGAGGTCGTAGTGGCTGCCCGGGTTGAAGGCGTTCGTGATCCCGAACACGACGCCGCCAACGGCGGCCGTGGCCATGCCGATGCCGAACGTGATGGCGGACACCCGCTCGACGTCGATCCCGATGAGCTGCGCCGCCGAGCGGTTGAGCATCGTCGCCCGGATCGACGCCCCGAACGTCGTGGCGTAGAGGAGCGCGCCGAGCGCGGCCAGGACGGCGATGCTGAGCAGGAAGCCGAACACGTACACGTAGGCGACGCCGAAGCCGCCAACCGCGAAGCTGGCCGTCTGGTACCACACCCTGAGCTGCTGGAAGTCGGAGCTGAACAGGTAGCCGAGCACGCCCTCGATGCCCAGCGCCAGCGCGTACGTGACCAGGACCGAGAGCGCCTCGCGGTCGGTCCGCAGCGGGCGGATGAAGAGGAGCTCCAGGACCAGCCCGATGGCGAACATCGCCGGCATGGTGACGGCGAGCCCCAGGAACGGATCGATGTGGAGGCCGCGCAGGAGCGCGAAGCTCAGGTAGGCGCCCAGCACGACCAGGGCGCCGTGGCCCACGTTGATGATGCGCATGACGCCGAAGATCAGCGTCAGCCCCGAGGCCATCAGGGCGTACACGCCGCCCGTGAGGACCCCGAGCATGGCAGCCCCGACGACGAGACCGCTCATGCCGGGGCGTCCCCCCCACACATCGAGCTCACTGCCAGTTCGGCTTGGGGTACTCCGCCTTCACCACCGCCACCCCTGGCGGATAGACGGGTACCGTCTGGCCGTGCTGCCACTGGACCAGGAACGAGGCGCCGTTCGGCTGGCCCGTGGAGTCGAAGGCCATCGGGCCCTGGATCGTCTGGAACGTCTGCGAGTGCAGCGCCTGGATCAGCTTCGCGTTGTCGAGGCTCTGGGTCTTGCCGACCGCCTGCTCGACGACCTGGCCGACGCTGAACGCCTCCGCGGCGTCCGCGCTGATCGAGGCGGCGTCGCCGCCGTACCTGGCGAGGAACGCCCTGACGAACTGATCGTTCGCGCTCGTCTTGACGCTCGGCCACCAGCCGGCGGGGACCATGATGCCCTCGGTGTTGGCGAGGCCGATCTTGTCGGAGAACTGCGACCCCTGGTCCGGCCCGGTGGTCTCGATCAGCGAGCGGGGGCTGTACCGCTGCTGCTGGAACGTCTGGACGAAGGCGATGGCGTCCTGCAGCTGGCAGCCCAGGACCACGACGTCGGCGCGCGAGTGGGCCACGCTGAGCGCCAGCGGCGTGAAGTCGGTCGTCTCGGCCGGGTAGACCTGGGAGTAGACGGTCTGGACTCCCGCCGCGGCGAGCAGAGCCTTCGCCCTGTCCACCTGCGGCTGCGTGAACGGGTCGTCCTGCGTCGCGTAGGCCGCCGTCTTCGGACGCTGGTCGGCAGGCAGGGCGAGCAGCCACTTCGTGTAGCTGACGAGGTTGTTCACGACCGGCGCGGGCTGCACGAAGAAGACGTTCTTGAGCCCGCGGTCGAACACGTGCGGGCCGCCACCCGCCGGCTCGGGGAACGCGTAGCCGTACCGTGCGGCGATCTCCGAGGCCGGGATGGTCAGGAGGCTGGAGAAGGGCCCGAACGTCAGGTCCACGCGGTCCCTGGTGATCAGGTTCTGGTAGTTCGTGACGACCTGCTGCGTGCTGCTGGCGTCGTTGACGAACTTGAACCGGATCTTGCTGCCCAGCAGCCCGCCCCTGGCGTTGACGTCGTCCGCCCAGAGCTGATAGCCCTGCTGGAGCGCCTTGCCGTCGCCTGAGAAGTCGCCGTCGAGGGAGAGCGAGACGCCGACCAGGATCGGCCTCCCCGGCCCCGCCGAACCGCCGCCGTTCGCACAGCCGGTGGCCGCGATGAGACCCAGCGTGAGAACCGCCGCACCCCTGAGAATGGTCAACCGCATGGAGCATCCTCCCCGCACCCCGGTCGGTGAGCAAACGATTGGTCACACTCTAGGGTCGGGTTTGACCGGCTGTCAACCGGTTGCGCCGGACGCTGGGTGTGCAGGTGTAGCTGATCTCGCGCTGCCACTTGGTGAGTGCTTTCCAATGACGTGCGGTGGCCTGGCGAACGGCGGTGAACGTCCGGGCGGATGTCTAGCTGAATGAGTTGCAGCACGAAGGCACGAAGGACACGGAGACGCACGAAGGATAGGGGATCTTGGGATCGGCTGGAGCGCTGAGGCTGACCTCGATGCCCTTCGTGCTCTTCGTGCTCTTCGTGGCTTCGTGCTTCAGACCAATTCGGAATCAGTCGTCGACGACGCGGCGCAGGCGCCTCGCCTTCAGCTCGGCGCGGGGCAGCGTGCCGGCGGGCACCTGGCGGCAGTCGATGCGGACGCCCAGCGCCTGGCGCAGGCTCGCGCCCAACCGCTCCAGCGGCGATTCGTCCTCCCCGCACTCGACCAGCAGCGTCACCTCGTCCATCTGGCGCACGCGCCGGTGCTCGATGACGAACTCCACGATCTGCGGGTGGCGGCGCACGATGTCCTCGATCTGCGACGGGTAGAGGTTCACGCCCCGCACCGTGAACATGTCGTCGATCCGCCCGCGCAGGCCGCCCACCGCCTTGACGAACGGGCTGCCGCAGGAGCACGGCTCACGGCTGAGCTCGGCCCTGTCGCCGGTGCGATAGCGGATCAGCGGCGACCCCCAGCGACCCAGGTTGGTCGCCACCAGCTCGCCGTCGATCTCCTCGAAGATGAACTCCGACTCGATCAGGTGGACGCCGTCGCGCTGGGTGCAGCTGACGCCGGTCGGGCCGAGCTCCGTCATGCCGGTGTGGTCGAAGCAGCCGGTGCCCAGACCGGCCTCGATCGCGCCGCGCGTGGCGGGGATCGACGCGCCGGGCTCGCCGGCGTGGATCGCGACCCGCAGCGGCGACCCGGCCAGGTCGACGCCGAGCTCGCGGGCGACCTCGGCCATGCGCAGCGCGTACGTCGGGGTGCAGCACAGCACGGTGGCTCCCACGTCCACCATCGTGCGCACGCGCTGCTCCGTCGTCATCGCCCCGCCCGGGATGACCAGCGCGCCCAGCTCCTCCGCGCCGCCGAACGCTGACCAGAAGCCGATGAACGGACCGAACGAGAAGGCCAGGAACACGCGGTCCGCGCCCGTCACCCCGGCCGCACGGTAGACGTGCTCGGCCCACGAACGGCGCCACCACGACCACGAGTCGCGGTCGTCGAGCCAGCGCAGCGGCCTCGCCCCGCTCGATCCTGACGTCTGGTGGATGCGGACGTAGCGCTCGACCGGGTGCGTCAGGTTGGTGCCGAACGGCAGGTGGGCCTGCTGGTCGGCGACCAGGTCGGCCTTGGTGGTCAGCGGCAGGCGCTCGAAGTCGTCCCAGCCGTGGACGTCATGGAGGCGGTCCCGCCAGAACGGATTGGTCCTGAGGACCTCGGGCAGCCCGGCTCGGAGCCGAGCCAGCTGCTCAGCCCTGATCCGTTCGAGGGAAGAGGTGGACGATTCGTGCGTAGTCATCTGGGGTGTCAACGTCATCGGGACGGCCGGCCGCTGGAACAGTATCCAGCAATTCGGGCCGGTTGTCGAAGAGCTGGCGGGCGCCGGCGTCGCCGTTCAGCGACATCACCTCCGGCCACAGCGAGCGGTCCAGCAGCACCGGCGGGCGCCACGAGCCGCGGTCGCCATAGCTGGCGGCGACCGCCGGCCTGGCCCCCTCGCGGCGCCAGGCGCGCAGCAGCAGGCTGACGGTGCGCGACCCGACGAGCGGCTGGTCACCCAGCATGACCAGCGCACCCGCGATCTCCTCGGGCAGCGACTGCAGCCCCACCCTGAGCGACGACGACTGGCCGCGCTGGGGGTCGGGGTTGAGCACGCAGTTGGCATCGCTCGCGATCGACTCGCGCACGGCCTCGTCCGCGTACACCGCGTTGATCACGTGACAGCCTCCGTCCGAGGCCGCCTCGATCACGTGGCGGATCAGCGGCCGGTCCCCGACCTCCAGCAGCAGCTTGTTGCGGCCCATCCGGCTGGCGGCGCCGGCCCCCAGGATCACCGCGCCCACGGGCAGCGCCCAGCTGGCGATCCGGTTGACGTCCGGACGCTCCGCATGCAGCCACTCGACCTCGGCGCCAGCGGTCATCCCGGCCTCGGCGAACTCGCGCATGCGGGCCCGGTCGCCGTCCACGACGAGCAGGCGCCGGCCGCTCAGCAGCTCGAGGTCGGGCACCTCGCGCGGCAGCCCGACGACGGCGAGCGCCCTGCAGTCCGGACGGGCGTCGAGATGGTCGAGGGCGGAGTCGAGGTCACGACCCCGCACCACCGCGACGTGGGGCCCGTCTGGTTCCCGGTAGATCCGGTCTCGGATCGGGAGGTCCAGGTCGGACATCAGGTAGACCATTCGCCCGGACGGAATGTACCGAGATGCGGCCTGCGGACGCGCGCCGCGGCGACGAGGAGCACCCATCGGGCAGACTTGTGCGGTGCCCATCCTCGGCGCCCATGTGGACTCCAGCGGAGGCCTCCACCTCGCCTTCGGGCGGGCGGCCGCCATGGGGGCCCAGGCCATCCAGGTCCACCCCACCCCGCCCAACTACTGGGGATCGCCCAAGCTCGACGACGAGCGGGTGGAGCGGTTCCGCGAGGCGGCCGAGGCTGCCGGGCTGCCGCCCTTCTACTTCCACGCGGTGTACCTGATCAACCTGGCCGGCGACGACGCGCTGCTCCGCAAACGGTCGGAGAGCACGCTGGCCGGGTACCTGGCGGCGGCCGACCGGCTGGGCATCAGCGGCGTGATCTTCCACACCGGCAGTCACAAGGGCGCCGGGTTCGACCAGCTCCTGCCCCAGATCACGGAGCACCTGCGACAGGTGATGGACCGGGCCAACCCCGCCACCGCCCGCCTGCTGATCGAGAACAACGCGGGCATGGGTGGATGCGTCGGCGCCCGGTTCGAGGAGCTTCGCGCGATGATGGACGCCGTGGGCGACCCCCGCATCGGCGTCTGCTTCGACACCTGCCACGCCTTCGCCTCCGGCTACGACGAGCGGACCGCGGAGGCGGCGAGCGCCACGCTCGACGAGTGGGAGCGGGTGATCGGCCTGGAGAAGCTGGAGGTCATCCACTGCAACGACTCCCAGACCGGGCTGGGCTCCAACCGCGACCGCCACGCGAACATCGGCCAGGGCGAGATCGGCGAGGACGGCTTCCGCGCGCTGCTCCACGATCCCCGGCTGAGCGACCTCCCGTTCATCCTGGAGGTGCCGGGCTTCGACGGCAAGGGTCCCGACGCGGCCAACCTGGAGATCCTGCGCCGGCTGGCCGGCTGATCCGAAGCCGGTCGGGGCGGCGAGGAGCTGGCGGCGTCGCGCGCGCCGGCGGGACCTCCGTTCTGGGCTTCTCCAGTTGAAGCCCGTCGCGCCAGGCGCGCTGCAGACGCCGGTGTGTCGCGCCAGACTGAGAGGTGTGGCACGCGGCGAGCACGAAGCCCAGAGCCGCAACGAGCAGCTCGTCGGCCAGATGGAGTCCTCCGGCGCACTTGGCGATCCCGCCGTGGCGGACGCCTTCCGCGCGGTTCTCCGTCACCACTTCCTGCCGGGGCGTCCGCTGGACGAGGTCTACGAGGACTCTGCGGTCATGACGAAGACCGCCGAGCATGGGATCCCGATCAGCTCGTCGTCCCAGCCGGCGATCATGGCGATCATGCTCCAGCTCCTGCAGCTGCTGCCCGGACATCGCGTCCTCGAGATCGGCGCCGGCACCGGCTACAACGCGGCGCTGGTCGCCCACCTGGTCGGCCGGGGCGGCCACGTCGTGACCATCGACATCGAGCCCGACCTGGTCCAGCAGGCGCGGGCCAACCTGGCGGAGGCCGGCGTCCAGGGCGTCGAGGTGGTGCAGGGCGACGGCGCCGCGGGCTGGCCTGCCGGCGCGCCGTTCGACCGCGTGATCGTCACGGCCGGCGCGCACGACCTGTCCCCCGCCTGGGTGGACCAGCTCACCGAGGACGGCCGGATCGTCCTGCCCCTGGGGCTGGCCAGGCCCCTGCAGCTCTGCGTGGCGCTGGTCCGTCAGGCCCGCGGCCTCGTGAGCACAGAGCTCTGCCCCTGTGGCTTCATGCCCCTGCGGGGCGAGATGACGCCCAGGCCCCCGGCCGGCAGGGACCCGCTCGGCAGGTGGCTGGCGGCGCCGGGACGCGCCACCGGGTACACGATCCCGGCCACCGACCTCCGCTCCGGCTTCGGGACGTGGCTGGCCCTGACGCACGACAGCTACGTCCCCACCAGCACGGGCGGCGAGTCGGCGCCTGGCATCGGCCTCCGGGACGACCGGGGAGCGGCCCTGGTCTCCGACGACGGTGTGGATGACGGGTACCCTGTCCTCGTCTACGGCGACGGCGAGGCGGTGGGCCGGCGGCTGATCGCGGCGCATCGCGAGTGGACCGTGGCCCGGCCGAGGTTCGACCGGCTGCGCATCTCCGTCCACCGCAGTGGTGACGAGCCGGTGGCCCCGGGAGACGCGCGCGTCGTCCGGCGCCCGCATTTCACGTTCGTGGTGAGGAGCGCATGAGTCATGTCATCGCGGTCGGGAGCGGCAAGGGTGGGGTCGGCAAGTCCACCGTCGCCCTGAACCTGGCGCTGGCCCTGGTGGCGAGGGGCCTGCGGGTCGGCCTCCTCGACGCCGACCTCTACGGGCCCAACATCCCGCTGATGGTCGGGCTGACCAAGCACCGCTGGACGGAGACCTGGACGATCGCCAGGCCGAAGGAGCAGCGCGTCAGGTACGCGCCGGTCGAGCGACACGGCCTGAGGATCGCGTCCGCCGGCTTCATCCTGGGCGAGGACCAGCCGCTCGGCGTGGAGGCGATGACCGCGCAGATGATGGTGCGCCAGCTCGTGAACGACGTCGCGTGGGGCGACCTGGACTTCATGGTGGTCGACCTCCCGCCCGGCACGGCCGACATCCAGCAGGTGCTGCTGAAGTCGGTGCCGCTCACCGGCGCGCTGGTCGTCGCCACGCCGCAGTACGTGGCCCACCTGGACGCCCGCAAGGCGGTGCGCATGTACCAGCGCCACAGCGTCCCGGTCTTCGGCTGGATCGAGAACATGGGCCCCATGCGCTGCCCGCACTGCGGGGAGCCGGTCGAGGTCTTCCCCGAGGTGCCCGAGGACCGAAGCCTGAGGTCGCTCGGCGTGCAGCGCCTGGGCACGATCCCGTTCGAACCGGCGTTGGGCCGCGCGGGCGACACCGGCCACGTGCTGGTGGTCGACGGCGCGCGCGGTCCGGTCCCCGACGCGTTCCGAGAACTCGCCGGAGCGCTGCTCAACCGCCTCGGCTGGCTATAGCCCCTTCGGCGGCCTCAGACCGCTGCCGCCTTCTTCTGGCGCATCGGTACCGATGTCCCGCCGTAGCGGACTGCTGTCACCTCGGCCAGGATGCCGAGCGCCGTCTCCTCGGCGCCGCGCCCGCCCAGGTCCAGGCCGATCGGACCGTGCACGCGCGCCAGCTGGTCGTCCGTGAACCCCTCCTCGCGCAGGGCGTCGAAGCGGTTGGCGTTCGTCTTCCGCGAGCCGATCGCGCCGATGTAGCCGGCTCCCGTCGGCAGGACGGCGCGCAGCGCCGGCATGTCGAACTTGGGGTCGTGGGTCAGCACCACCACGGCGGTGGACCGGTCGATCGTCATCCCGGCCAGCGCCTCGTCCGGCCACCGGACGAGGATCTCGTCCGCCTCGGGGAACCGCTCCCGGCTCGCGAACTTGGCCCGGGCGTCGACGACCGTGACGCGGTAGCCCATCACCCTGGCCAGCCGGTGCAGCGGGATGGCGATGTGGATCGCGCCGACGATGATCAGCTGTGCCGGCCGTGCGAACGGCTCCTCGAAGCGATCACCGTCCCGGCTCGGCAGCTCGGTCTCGGGCGCACGCTCGACCAGGTCGGTCGTCCCGTCGCTCAGGTCCGTCGTGAGGACGAACGGCCGCTCGGCGGCGAGCAGCTCCAGCGCCCGGTCGTGCACCTCGGTCACGGGCTGGATGAACACCTCGATGTGGCCGCCGCAGGCCAGGCCGACCTCGAACGCGACGTCGTCAGCCACTCCGTACTCGACCAGACGGCCGCGACCCGTCGCCAGCACCTCCTGCGCCTGCTCGAACACGGCGCCCTCGATGCACCCGTTGGACACCGAGCCGGCCATCCGGCCGGACCCGCTGACCAGCATCTTGGAGCCGAGCGGTCGGGGGCTGGACCCCCACGTCTCGACCACGGTGGCCATCGCCACCGGGTCCCCTTCCCCACGCCACGCCCGCAGTTCCTCGGCGACTTCTCTCATCTTCTGGCAGGCCTCCTCCTGTCCAAACCGGCGAGCAGGCCTCCCAATTCATCCAGCGCCTGCAGGTTGTGCGCCGCGAGGAAGTCGTCAGTGTGAGGGAGCGCTGCCACCATCCCCCTGGTGACCGGCTCGTAGCCGCTGGAGCCGAGGAGCGGGTTCAGCCAGATGAGGCGGTGGGACATCCGGCGGAGGCGAGACAGCTCCGCGGCCAGCAGCTCGGGATCGCCCCGGTCCCAGCCGTCGCTGACCACGATGACGATCGCCCCGTGGCCGAGCACCCGGCGCGCCCAGCGCCGGTTGAAGTCGGCGATGGCGTTGCCGATGCGCGTTCCGCCGCTGAAATCGTGGACCTTCTTGCTCACCTCGGCCAGCGCGCGGTCCAGGTCGCGCCGCCGGAGCATCCGCGTGATGCGCGTCAGCCGCGTGGAGAACACGAACGCCTCGACGTCCTCGCGTCGCGCCACGGCGTGAGCGAAGATCAGCAGCAGCCGCGAGTACCGCTCCATCGACCCGCTGACGTCGCAGAGCAGCACCAGCGGGCGCCGGCGCAGGCGCGGCTGGCGATGGAGCAGGCGGATCAGCTCTCCGCTGGACCGGATGGCGTGGCGGGCGGTGCGGCGAAGGTCGACGCGGCCGCTGCGGGCGGGCCGCAGCCGGCGGGTGCGGCGCTCGGCGATCCGCCACGGCGCCTGCCGGAGCAGCCGCTTCACCTGCTCGGTCTCCAGCCAGGTCAGGTCCTCGAAGTCCTTCTGTCGCAGCAGCTCGTCGGGGCTGTACCCGGAGCTGTTCGGCGGCGGGGTGTCCCGTTCGTCCTCCCGCCCCGCCTGGGAGCGGTTCATGCCCAGCGCCTCGAGCCATGCTCGCGCGCGCTCTGGCGCCAGGGGCAGCGCCCGGCTGCGGCCCGGCACCGCGCCGGCCTGGACCCGCGGGTCGGGCGGCGACCAGAAGATGTCGAACGCGGCCTCGAACAGCGGCAGCTCGTCCCTGCGGCTGACGAAGCAGGCCCGCAGGCTGTCGCGGAACGCGGCCTGGTCGCGGATCGTGATCTCGCCGAGGGCGCGGGTGGCGGTGGCCAGGCGCCCTGGACCGGCGTCCAGGCCCGCATCGTGCAGGAGCCGCGCGAACGCGGCCAACCTCGGCAGCAGGTCGGGAGGGTCGGACATTCAGGCGCCAAGCGTACGACGGGGCGGGGAGGACGGACTCAGCTCCCGGGCCCCGTGAGCAGCCGGACCAGGTCCGGGCGTCCCATCGCCTCCGCCAGCGCGCCCGCCGACCGGCCCTGGTAGTCGGGCAGCGAGGGATCGGCGCCGCGCTCCAGCATCCAGGCGACCATCTCCGGGCTGCCGCTCAT
>DASYBH010000288.1:0-4032 GCA_036500885.1 Candidatus Dormiibacterota bacterium | reverse complement strand
CGAGCCCGGGTCGGGCGTGAGGCCGATGCCGGAGAAGGCCATGTCGAAGTCGCGCGTGTTGTTGAGCGCCGCGACCGCCTGGACGGGGTTGACGCCCTTCAGGTTCACCGTGACGCCGATCTGCTTCCACTGCCCCTGGAGCGCCTGGACGAGGCTGTCGAACGTGGCGTTGCCAACCGGATACAGCAGCTCGAACTGGAACGGAGCGCCGTCCTTCTCACGCACGCCCGATGAGTCCAGCCGCCAGCCCGCCGCGTCGAGCAGCTGTCCCGCCTTCCTGGCGTCGTAGCCGTACTTCGGCGACACGCTCGGGTTGTAGCCCCACGAGGTCAGCGGCAGGACGGAGTCGTGGACGGCGCCGTAGCCGAAGAAGACGGCCTGCACCAGCTTCTTGCGGTCGAGCGCGTGCGCGAGCGCCTGGCGGACCTCGCGGACGGAGAAGATCTTCGAGGCCGGTTTGCTCGGATCGAGCTGGAAGGCGGCGAAGTAGTACTGGTTGCCGGGGAGCGTGACGATGTCGACGCCGGGCTCCTGCTGCATGGCCGCGATCTCGGTGTAGTCGACGGTGCCGGCGTCGACCTCACCGGTCTTGAGCCCGTTGATGATGGCCGTGGTGCTGGCGAAGACGCGGTAGACGTAGCTGTCCAGGTAGACGGGACCGCGCGTGTACGTCGGGTTGCGCTCGACGACGACCTGCTGGCCCCTGTCCCAGCGACCGAAGCGAAAGGGGCCGTTGGTGACCGTCGGCGCCTGCCGGAACGGCGCTGTGTTCAGCTCGGCGGCCGTCAGCGAGCCGAGCACGTGCCTGGGCAGGATGCCCTGGAAGGAGAAGAGGTCGCGCCAGGAGGCGTAGACGTTCCTGGTCGTGAGGACGATGGTGGAGGGGTCGGGAGCCGTGACGTTCGCGACGTTCGCGAGCCAGCTCGACCGGAAGATGCTGTTGAGCGCGTCGTACGCGTGGTCGTACATCAGCGCGTACGTGAACAGCACGTCGTCGGCCGTCAGCGGCGTGCCGTCGCTCCACACGACGTCCTTCCGCAGCTTCACGGTGAACGTCTTGCTGTCCGCGCCGATCGCCGGCTGCGAGGCCGCGATGTTCGGCAGGAACGTGCCGTCCCCGTACTGGCGGTACAGCGGCTCGAACATGAGGTTCGCGATGTTGCGGCTGGCGGCGTCGGCCACGAACTGCGGCACCAGGGCCGTGGCGTCCTGGGGGATGCCCTGGACGACGTGGCCACCCCTGACCGGCGAGGCGCTCTGGGTGCCGGTCTGGCCGCCGGAGCAGGCGTCGAGCAGCTCCAGGGCAGCGGTGGGCAGGCCGATCAGGCCGACCGCGGCGCCGGCGCCCCTCAGGAACGAGCGTCGGGACGGCGAGAATGCCGGGAATCCGGAATCGATGGGACGGTCGCTCATGGGCGCTGTTCTCCCCCTACGGACGTCGATCGAGGCGGCCGGCCTCGTCTTTCAGGTGAGCTTAGAGACGGCCGGCCAGCCGCCCGTTGTCGGATGCGCCAATGCCGGCGCGCCCCGCTGGTGAGAAGCGCAACTGCCCCTCTCCCCTCCGTCAAACTGGCCCTCTCCCCTCCGTCAGAGGAGCCGCAGCTCCAGCATCAGGGCGAGGCGCTCCGTGGGATCGTCGAGCTGGACGCCTGGCAGCTCCCGGATCTGGCGCAGCCGGTAGCGGACCGTGTTGGGGTGGATGTCCAGGATGCGGGCGGCCGCGTCCACGTCGCCGAACGCGTCCAGGTACGCGCGACAGGTGGCCACGTGGGCGGTGTGGTAGCGCCGGTCGTGCTCCTGCAGGATGGCGAGCGGGCTGGCGCCGAGGGCAGGACCGTCTTCGCAAACGTTCGCGAACCGCTGGAGCAGGACGCTGGCGCGGACGTCCGCCAGGTCGGCCACCGTGAGATCGCGGCGCGCCGTCAGCAGCACGCGCAGCACCTCGTCGGCGCTCTCGCGGGAGCCGGGGATGGCGTCGACCCCCGCCACCTCGTCGCCGAGCGCCGCGACCACTCGCGTCCTGGTCAGCTTGGCCGCGCCGGCCACGAACTGCTCGGCCGCCCGCAGCAGCGAGGAGCGGAGGCCGGACGGATGCGCCGGGACCGGCACGATCGCGTACGCCACCCCGTCGATGAGGGCCGTGGCGGTGCGGCCGCTGACCGACGAGAGGTGGAGCGCGAGCAGGTTCTGGCACCGGTTGAGCGCCGTGGTCCCGGCCCCCGGCGCGCCTTCCCCATCCACCTTGACCGCTATCACGCGGTAGCCCGCCGCGAGCAGGTTCAGCCGCCGCGCGGCGTCGTGGGCCAGGTCGCCGCCGCGGAGGATCGTACCCACCAGCTCCTTCTCCAGGATCGTGTCCTCGCCGGCGGCGAGCCGGTGCCGGAGCAGGTGCAGGGCGACGAAGTTCGCCGCCTGGATCAGCTGCTGCTCCTGCTCCAGCCGCAGCGGGCGCCTGGTCGCGACCCAGATCGAGCCCAGCACCTCGTCCCCGGCCCTGATCGCCACCGCCGCGCGCGGGATCACGTCGGGCGCGATGTCTTCGGCGTGGACCACACCCCGCTCGGTCAGCAGGCGCCGGAAGACGCCCCGGCCCTGCAGCCTGGCCATGTACTCGTCCGGCACCTTCCGGCCCAGGATCGAGGCGGCCCGGGCCGCGTCGGCCTCCTCCTGGCGGCTGGAGAACGCGAGGACCCGCGACCGCGTGTCCTCGATCGTGATGGGCGCGTTCACGAGCTCGCCGATGACGTTCGCGACCGCGAACAGATCGTGGGAGTCGAGGCCGCTCAGCCGCTCGCCGCCCACCCCGAAGTCCACGCGGGCGAGCGCGGAGCTGAGCAGCAGCACGACCTGGGCCCACGCGCTGCCCGGCGGCACGGTGAGCAGCGCGATGCCCGCGTGCCGGGCATGGAGGCCGAGGTTCGAGCCGCCCACCTGCCGCTTCACGACGAGGCCGGCGACCCCGGCACCGGCCAGGTCGCTGAGCAGCCGCGAGGCCTCAGGGCTCGGCACCAGGCCGATGGCCACCACGAGGTCGCCGGGCCCGGCCTCCAGCTGCTCGGCGGGATCGTGGATGATGAGCCCGCCGCTCAGCTCGACGTCCATGCCCCGGGGCGCCGCCGCCACCTCCAGAACAGTGCTCCCCAGCGCGTCGACGAGCGCACGGAGGGTGCTCAGCTGGGCGACTGCGGCCTCGTCGCGCTCCTCCATCCCGAGTCCGATGGTAAACCCGGGCGGCCAGCGACCAGGGAGTCGGCGACGGCAGTTCGCGGCATATAGCCATGGACCCAGCATGGGGAGGGTTAGCGGGAGGCGAGGGTGGCGCGGGCTGAGGGAGAGCTTCCTGGCCACCAGCAGCCCGACCTCCGCGTCAGAACCGGTGACGGGTATGGGCGAACCGACCCTTGGCGAACGCCAGAACCTTGGTGGGCGCCACCGAGAACACGAGTGCCGCACCGCCACCCTGGTGGTGAAACCTGCCACCGCGCACCTCGTACCGCCAGCGTCCGTCCCACTTCGTGGCCCACGCCTGGGCGAGGCGTATCAGCATGTCGTCGTCGGTGACCTGGACCGCGTCGCCCTCGACCATGACGTCCAGACCGCCATCCCAGCGGTTGCAGCCGGTCGTCAGGACGACGTGCGCGTTGTCGCGCAGGTTGATCGCCTTCTGTTCGGTGGCGCCAGTAGAGAAGTGGATGGCGCCGTCGAGCCACACGGCGACCAGCGGCGTGACATGGGGTCGACCGTCGGCCCTGACCGTGGAGATCCAGAACAGCTCGGCCGTCTCGAGGGCTCGACGGGTCTCCTCCCATTCAGTAGCAGCAGCGTCCGGGTCGCTGAAACGCGCATCGAGCTTGGTCGCCGGTGTCTTCATCGAGATCCTCCATTCGATTCGTCCGCGGGCGGCTCCGCTCCGGGATCGTGGCGAGCACTGTGCCGGTCTTCGGGTCGATCCGCGAGCACAGCGCCCGAGTTGAACAGGTTTCTTAGCCGGTCCTCACGTCGATCGACCTGACCGCATCGCCTGGCTGCAGG
>DASYBH010000287.1:0-2721 GCA_036500885.1 Candidatus Dormiibacterota bacterium | reverse complement strand
TCCGCGCACGTGCGGGTGAGCCGCGGGACGCCGGACGCCGACCCGCTCGCGCTGTGGACGCTGGTCGCGGGCAACGGCGTTCGCTGGCTCGGCATCGGCTTCTTCGTGCCGTTCCTGCCGCTCTTCATCGGCGGCCGAGGCGGCGGCGCCGGCCTCGTCGGGATGGTGTTCGCCGCTCGCCTGGCCGGCAGCGCCCTCGGTCAGTACCCGGGAGGCTGGCTGTCGGACCGGTGGGGGAGCCGGCCGGTGGTGGTCGTCTCGCTCGGGCTCTTCGCCCTGGGGTTCCCCATGTACCTCCTCCCCATCCCGTCGCTCGCGCTCGTCGGCATCGGGTTCGCGCACTCGCTCGTGAGCGGCCTCTACGAACCGGCCGCGCGCTCGGTCCTCGCCGAGCAGGTCGATCCCGCGCGCCGTGGCCGCGCCTACAGCCGGCTCCAGGCCTCCACCGAGGCCGGCCTGCTGCTGGGACCGGCCGCCGGCGGTCTGGCGGCCAACCTCAGTCTCGCCGTGGTGTTCTGGGCGGCCGCCGGCATCTGCCTGGCGGCGACCCTCCCACTGCTCCGGCTGCCCGGCCGCACGAGGAGCGAACCGGTCGTGCCCGCTGCCGGGAGCGAGGGCATACCGGCGCCGGCGCCCACTGTGTTGCGCCGCATGCTGCCGCTCATCGCGTTCGTCGGCCCGGTCTTCTGGATGTTCGCGGTGCTCAACACGGTCTCGATCCTGTACGTCCAGTCGCGGGGCGCAGGCCCGGCCCAGGTGGGCGTCTACTACGCCGCGTTCTCGATGCCGGTCGTCGTCCTCGGTGCGGTGTGGCCGGGCCTGCCCGACCGCCTCGGCTACGTCCGGGCCGCCGCGCTGGCGCTGCTCTCGCTGGCGGTGACCGGGATCCTGTTCCCGCTGCTGACCAGCGTCACGTTGCTGATCGGGCTGAGCTTCGCCATGGGCGTGGTCACCATGCCCATCCTGTCCGCGGGCTGGGCCGAGATCAGCCGCCGAGCGCCCCCGGGAGGGCAGGGCAGGGCGCAGGCGCTCGGGTTGATCTCCATCACCGCGCTGCAGGCGGCCGCCTCGCTGGTCAGCGGCGCGACATACCAGGTCCGCCCCGCGCTGGCCTTCTGGACGATCACCGCGGTCTCGCTGACCGGCCTGGCGGCCGGCCTGGCCCTCGACCGGTGGCATGCCCCGCCCCCCTCGTGAGATCAGCCGTGTGGTGGCCCGCCGGACATCACCCCTCCGGCAGACGCATGGCCAGGCGGCTGGTCACCACTCCCGTGTTCAGGCCGATCGTGCGCAGGCCGCCGAAGAAGCGGGCGTGCTCGATCTTGCAGCAGCGGTCCATCACGACCTCCAGGCCGGCCTCCCTGGCCAGCGCGGCCGCCTCCTCGCTGATCACGCCCAGCTGCAGCCACAGCACCTTCGCGCCGGTCTCGATCGCCTCGCGGGCGATCGCGGGTGCCTCGTGGGAGGGGCGGAACACGTCAACGATCTCGATCGGGTGGTCGGCGGCCGCCTCCCGCAGGGTGGCGTACACACGGCGGCCCATGATCTGGCGCTTGCCGGCCTGCGCCGGGTTGACCGGGACGATGTCGTAGCCGTTCGCGTCCAGGTAGATGGCCGCGAACGAGCTGGCGTTGTAGTAGTTCGAGCTCAGGCCCACCATCGCGATCGTCCGGTAGCTGGTCAGGATCCGGTACCGGTCCCAGGCCGTCAGGCCGTAGTCGTTGCGCTCGCCCACCGCGGTCATTCCATCGAACCCCCCTTCACCCTCAACCTCAGCCCTGGTACGGGGCGCCGAACGCCCGCGACAGGATCGAGTGGCCCTTCCCGTTGCGCGACGCGGCCGCGCCGGCCTCGGCCGGCGCCTCTCCCTGCGAGCGCGCCAGCGCCTGGTCCAGGTCCCACACGATGTCCTCCACGTCCTCGATCCCGATCGAGACGCGGATCATCTCCGGCCCGATGCCGGCCGCACGCAGCTCGTCGTCGCTCAGCTGCTGGTGCGTCGTCGATCCGGGGTGGATGACCAGCGACTTCGCGTCGCCCACGTTGGCCAGGTGGCTGAACAGCTGGACCGACTCGATGAAGCGCTTGCCCGCCTCCCGGCCGCCTCGAATCCCGAACGTGAAGATCGAGCCGGGGCCCTTCGGCAGGTACTTGCGAGCCAGCTCGTGGTACCGGTTGGACGGCAGCCCCGGGTAGTTGACGTACTCGACCGCCGGGTGCTGCTCCAGGTGCTCGGCCACTCTCTGGGCGTTGGCCACGTGCCGGTCCATCCGCACGTGCAGCGTCTCCAGGCCCTGCAGCAGCAGCCACGCGCTGAACGGCGCCATGGTCGGGCCGTAGTCGCGCAGCATCTCGGCCCGGCACTTCATCAGCCAGCCGAAGTCGCCGAAGTACTCGAAGAAGCGCAGGTCGTGATAGCCCTTCGAGGGCTCGGTCATCCCCGGGAACCTGCCGTTGTCCCAGGGGAACCGGCCGCCGTCCACGATCACGCCGGCGATCGTGGTGCCGTGGCCGCAGATGAACTTGGTCGCCGAGTGCACCACGATGTCAGCCCCCCAGTCGAGCGGCCGGCACAGGTACGGCGACGCGAACGTGTTGTCCACGATCAGCGGGACGCCGACCTCGTGGGCCAGGTTGGCCAGGGCCTCGATGTCGATCACGTCGATCGTCGGGTTGCCCAGGGTCTCCGCGTAGAAGGCCCTGGTCCTGGGCGTGACGGCC
>DASYBH010000286.1:0-8036 GCA_036500885.1 Candidatus Dormiibacterota bacterium | reverse complement strand
GAGCGCTGCGCCGTCTGGATCGACGCGTACGCGGACCCGGACTTCACCCGGCTGGCCGCCTGGTGCCGCGAGCTCGTAGACCGTCTGGCCGGCGACGCCGGACCAGCGGCCCGGGCGCGCATGCGCGAAGCGTTCATGGTGTCGAGCCGCTACGAGCTCGCGTTCTGGGACGTCTAGACGAAATTTCTCTCCGAATTGGTCTGAAGCACGAAGTCACGAAGCGCACGAAGACGCACGAAGGGCTTCGAGGTCAGCCTCAGCGCTCCAGCCGATCCCAGATCCCAATTCCTTTGTGCGTCTTCGTGTCCTTCGTGCCTTCGTGCTGCAACTCATTCAGATAATCGACCGCCCGGACGTTCGCCGCCTTTCGCCAGGGCACCGCACGTCATTGGGCCGCCACGTACGGGCACCGCGGCGTCTTTGAGTTCGGGGGGAGGGCCTCAACGGGAGCGGGCCGAGGTGGCGCGGGCTGCCACCTCGGTGAATTGGGCGTCCGCCAGTGAGCGCAGCACCAGGTCCGCCCGCGTGAAGTCGTGGCCGCCCGTCAGCTCGCTCGGCACCGCCACGCAGTAGAGACCCGCCGCCTTGGCCGCCTGCACCCCCACCCCGGAGTCCTCCACCGCCATCGCCTCGGCGGCGGTCAGCCCCAGGCACTCCAGCGCCGACAGGTAGAGGTCCGGAGCCGGCTTGGTCGCGGCCACGTCCTCGCGGCAGCGCACGCAGTCCCATCCGTCCAGGCCCAGGCGCTCCAGGTGGCCGGTCACCCACTCGCGACCGGAGCTGGAGGCCACGCCGAGCCGCACGCCGAGCGCGGCTGCCTGCCGGCGCCACTCGCGGACGCCGGGCAGGACCTCCAGCGCCAGCGTGTGCTGCGCCTGCCGCAGGCGGCGCGCCGCCTGCACCGAATCGCGATCGGCCAGTGGTCCGACACGGCGCTCGAGCTCGGCCATCGGGTCGAACTGGTCGACGCCGTATCCGATGATGCCGGCCCAGAACTCCGGCGCGAGCCGCTCGCCGTGGCGCTCGTACACCTCGGCCCAGGCGCGGTACACCGGGACCTCCGTGTCGATGACCAGCCCGTCGAAGTCGAAGATCAGCGCCCGCACCGCCGCGCTCCGCTCAGGGGTGGCGCGGTCACCGCACCGTGACCGACTTCGCCAGCGCGCGCGGCTTGTCGATCTCCCGGTTGAGCGAGACGGCGCAGTAATACGCGAACAGCTGGCCCGCGAGGAGGAGCTGGATGCTGTCCGTCACGTCGTCGTGGTACGGCAGCGCCACGTACTCGCAGATGCCCTCCAGGTCGTCCTCCGTCGCGCCTGCCGGTCCGAAGGCGAGCACCCGTCCGCCGCGCGCCGATATCTCGCTGATGTTGGCGAGGGTGACCTTGAACAGGTCGGCCTCCGCGGTTCGCGAGGGCAGGAACGCGATGGTGTAGAACCCATCGTCGATCAGTGAGATCGTGCCGTGCTTGAAGAACCCGGCCGGCATCCCCTCCGCGTGGATGTAGGACACCTCCTTGAACTTCAGCGCCGACTCGAGCGCGACCGGATAGCAGAGACCGCGTCCGATGAAGAACCAGTGCTCGATGAAGTTGTACTTCTCACCCACCTCGCGAATGCGCGGCGCGAGCTCGGTCAGGATCTTCCTCAGCGTGTGGGGCAGCCGTTCGAGCGACTCCCCCAGGCGCCGGTGCTCGCTCTCGCTCAGCGACCCGTTGGCCAGTCCCCTCTCCATCGCGAGGCGAATGGCGATCGCGACCTGGGCCACGATCGACTTCGTGCTGAGGACGCACACCTCCGCCCCCGCACACTGGGGGACGCACACGTCAGCGACCCTGTCCAGGGAGGAGCCGCGCACGTTCGCCACCGAGGTGACGCCGGCGCCGCTGGCCTTGGCCAGCCGCGCCACCTCCAGCGTGTCGAACGTCTCGCCGGACTGGGAGATGCCCACCAGCCAGTCGTGGGGACCGAAGCTCTTGACGTTCGGCATCTCGTCAGAGGGGTGAGCGATCACGTAGGTCCGCGCCAGCTTCGCGAACACGTACTGCGCCAGCTGGGCCGCGTAGAACGCGCTGCCCGCCCCGGTGATGTTGATCTGCGCGCCGGGATCCGGGCCCAGGGCGTCGCGCATGAGCTGTGCGGGCAGCTCCAGGATCTTCGCGACGACGTCCGGCGCCTCGTGCGTCTCCTTCTCCATGAAGTGGCGATAGCCGTCCTTGGAGATCTGGTCCGCCCTGCTGTCGATCCGGACCCACTCCCGCTGCGCGAGGGCGATGCCGTTCGGCTGGACCGTGTAGATGCGGGCCGCGCCCGGCTCCACCAGCACCACGTCGCCGTCCTGCAGGTACATTCCGCGGTCGCACGTCAGGCCGATGGCGAGCTGGTCCGACGCCACGACCGCGTGGCCGTCCGCCCA
The DNA here is from genome assembly GCA_036500885.1 of Candidatus Dormiibacterota bacterium. GTDB lineage: Bacteria > Chloroflexota > Dormibacteria > Dormibacterales > Dormibacteraceae > CF-161. Next base: position 5,621 of record DASYBH010000286.1, on the reverse strand, counting down.
CCCGACGGCGAGGGGGCTCTTCCGCCGGGCGCCGCAGATGCGGCCCGGATCGCCGGCGCTCATGACGACGAACGCGTACTCGCCCTCCAGCAGCGGCACCGTGGCCGCCACCGCTTCGAGGAGCGAGCAACCGCTCGCGATGTGCACGGAGACCAGGTGCGCGATGACCTCGGTGTCGGTCTCCGAGGTGAACGTGACCCCCTTTCGGAGGAGCTCGCGCCGCAGCTCGTGGTGGTTCTCGACCACGCCGTTGTGCGCCACCGCGGTGCGCCCGTCCGCCGACACGTGCGGATGCGCGTTCCGCTGGCTGACGCTGCCGTGCGTCGCCCACCGCGTGTGCGCGATGGCGACCGGGCTCTGGCCCAGCACGTCGAAGGCACGCCGCTCCGCCGCGAGGCTCACCGATCCGACGTCCTTGACGACGTGCAGGGAATCGTCCTCCCGGAGCACCGAGAGCCCGAACGAATCGTAGCCGCGGTACTCGAGCGAGACGATGCCGCGAACGGTGTCCTTGACCACGTCAGCGTTCCCGACCATTCCGACGATTCCACACATGGCTCGATCCTCAGCTAACGGCGGCGGTGTTCATGGTTGAGGGAGCGGGCGGCGGTCGCCGGGCCCGCGACACATAGGTGGGTAACGAGACGGGGTCGAGATCGGTCACGCGCTGGCGCCGACCGACGGACCCTCTACCATGGGACCACAGCCGAGCCGGCTCGTCACGGCCGACGTCTCAATGGTGTACATAGAGCCGATGCCCGGATCGATACTCGGCAGTGCCGTTCGACGCCGCGAGGACCCCCGGCTGGTCAGCGGGCGCGGCCGTTACGTGGACGACCTCCCCGCCGAGGACGGCCTGTACGCCGTCTTCGTCCGATCGCCGCTGGCGCATGCCCGTCTCCGCGACGTCGACCTGTCCGCGGCCCGGGCCGTGCCCGGCGTGGTGGGCGCGTTCGCGGCGGCCGATCTCGACCTGAAGCCACGGCTGGCGTTCGCCGTCATGGCCGAGGCGTTCGCCCGGCCGCCGCTGGCCACGGACACGGTGCGGTTCGTCGGCGAGGCGATCGCGGTGGTCGTCGGCGAGACCCGCAGCGCCGCCGCGGACGGCGCGGAGGCGGTCCTCGCCGACTACGATCCGCTGCCCGTGGTCGCGACCGCCGAGCGGGCCGCCGCCGAGGGCGCGCCCGTGGTCTTCCCCGCCCACGGCAGCAACGTCGCGTTCGAGACCGTCGTGGGTGGCGACGGCGACGTCCTGGCGGACGCCGAGGTCGTCGTGCGCGGCCGGCTGATCAACCAGCGGCTGGCGGCCGTCCCGATGGAACCGGACGTCTTCCTGGCGGCGCCGGACCCAGAGACGGACGGCATGCGCATCTGGGCGTCGACGCAGAACCCGCACCAGGTGCGCGACTTCGTGGCCGATGTCCTCGGCCTGCCGGAGGACAGGGTCCGGTGCATCGCGCCCGATGTCGGCGGGGGCTTCGGCGCCAAGCTGTTCACCTATCCGGAGCAGGGCATCGTCGCGGTGCTGGCGCGCCGGCTGGGACGGCCGGTGCGGTGGACGCAGACCCGCTCCGAGAACTTCCTGGCGATGACCCAGGGGCGCGACCAGGTGCAGGAGTTCGAGCTGGGCGCGACTCGCGCCGGAGAGCTGGTCGGCCTGCGGGCGCGGGTGACCGCGGACGCCGGGGCCTACCCGGGCGTCGGCGCCTTCCTGCCGTTCTTCACCGGTCAGATGGTGTGCGGCGTCTACCGCGTGCCCCGCGTCGACTACGCGGCCCGCAGCTACGTCACCAACACCACGCCCACCGGCGCCTACCGCGGTGCGGGCCGGCCGGAGGCGACCGCGCTGATGGAGCGGGCGATGGACATGCTGGCGACCGAGCTGGGGCAGGACCCGGCGGAGCTTCGGCGCCGGAACTACATCCCGCCGGAGGACTTCCCGGTGACCACCGCGGCCGGCGCCAGCTACGACTCCGGCGAGTACGAGAAGGCGCTCGACCGGGCCCTGGAGCTCGCCGGCTACGCGGACCTGCGCGCCGAGCAGCGACGGCGGCGGGAGGCCGGTGAGCGGCGCGTCCTGGGCATCGGGCTCGCCAGCTACGTCGAGATCACCGCCGTCGGCTCACCCACCGAGTTCGGCTCGGTCGAGGCGACGCCGGACGGGGCCTTCGTCGTGCTGGCCGGGACGCACAGCCACGGCCAGGGCCACGAGACCGCGTACGCGCAGATCGTGGCCGACACGCTCGACGTGCCGGTCGACTCGGTCCAGGTGGTCGAGGGCGACACGGCGCGAATCCCGCGCGGGGACGGCACGGCCGGCTCGCGGTCGCTGCAGCTGGCGGGCAGCTCGGTCCTGGAGGCCTCGCGCGCCCTGCTGGAGCGGGCGCGCCGGCTGGCCGCGGACGTGCTGGAGGCCAACCCCGACGACGTGATCTCCCTGAGCGACGGCCGTCTCGGCGTGCGGGGTGTGCCCGAGTCCGGCATGAGCTGGGCACAGCTGGCCGTCGCCGCCGGCGAGCGCGGCGAGACCCCGCTGCGCGAGAGCAGCGACGTGGTGGCCGAGCCCAGCTTCCCGTTCGGCACGCACATCGCGGTGGCGGAGGTCGACCTGGACACCGGCGAGGCGCGGCTGGTCAGGCATGTGGCGGTCGACGACTGCGGCCCGCAGGTGAACCCGATGCTGGTCGCCGGCCAGGTGCACGGCGGCATCGCCCAGGGCGCGGCGCAGGCGCTGTTCGAGGAGATGGTCCACGACGCTGACGGCAACCCCCTGACGGGCAGCCTGCTCGACTACGCCATGCCAACGGCAAACGAGCTGCCCGCCTTCGAGCGCGACAGCACCGTCACGCCGTCGCCCCGCAACCCGCTGGGCGTCAAGGGCATCGGCGAGGCCGGCACGATCGGGTCGACGCCCGCGGTCCAGAACGCGGTCATCGACGCGGTGGCCCACCTGGGCGTCCGGCACCTGGACAAGCCGGTCACCCCCGAGCGCGTCTGGCGCGCGCTCAACAAGTGAGCGACAGCCCGTCGCGTTCCGCCTGACGGCAAGCGGTGCCGGGCCGCCTCCACCTGCCAGCCCGGCACCGCCCTAGAGCCCCTTCAGGCCGCTCAGGACGTTCGGAACGTCAGGTGGCCGGCTTCTTGAAGCGCTGCCGGGCAGCGTTGTCCGCCTGGAAGCCGTTCTTCGCATGCGTCCCATCGCAGAACGGCTTGTCGCTGCTGCCACCGCAGCGGCACAGCGAGACGCGCTTTCCCTCCGGCACCTCCACCTCCTGGCCGGTCGGGTCGACGATGGTCAGGGGGCCGACGGTTTCGTACGGACCATTCGCGTTGACGATCAGCGTGTCTGCCATTGCACGAAACGATAGCTGTCCGGAGGACCGGGCACGAGCGCTCCGCTGCCTACCACGTGACGCGCGTCAGGCGGGCCAGACGCCCGGGGCCGTAGAGCTGGTCCGCCGTCGCCACCGGCACGTCGAACGCCGCCTCGCCGACCGTCACGTGCAGGTTGCCGACGACGGTTCGCGGGGAGACGGGCGGGGCCACCGGGCCCGCCCGGAGCGCCGTCCGGACCACCGTGCCGGGCCACGCCAGGATGTCCAGCGCGTCGCCTGCCACCACGTCCGTGCCGCCACCCCACGGCAGGTCGTAACGGCCGACGGTCTGGTCCTTCGCCACGATGTGCAGCGTCTGCAGCGAGGCCGACGCGGCGCGCAGCAGGACCTTGGCGGCGTTGAACGCGGCGTCGAGCGTCGGCAGGCCCTCGACCGCTCCGACCACCGTCGTCTTCGTGCCCGCCGCCAGCTGGACCGTGGCCGCGAACAGGTAGACCGCGCCACCCGCGGCGATGTTGCCGGTCTTGATGCCGCGGATGCCCTCCTGACCGAGCACGTAGTTGACGTTGTAGACCACGCCGGCCACCGGCAGGCTGGCCTGGGGCTGCTGCACGATGTCGGCGAGCACGGGGTCCTGGAGCGCCGCCTGGCCGAGCCGCACCAGGTCGGCCGGAGTGCTCACCGTCTTCTCGGAGAACCCGCTCACGTCGGTGAACGTCGTGCCCCGCATGCCCAGGTCCCTCGCCTTCGCGCTCATCCGCCGGACGTGCGCGTCGACAGTGCCGGACGCCCATCGCGCCAGGAGCGCGGCCACGTTGTTGCCCGACGGGATCAGCAGGCCCTGCAGGGCCTGGCGCTCCGTCAGCTGCTCGCCCGCCTGGACGGGCAGCACCGACTCGCCGCCGGCCTTCTCCTGCTGGTACTCGTTGACGTCGTCCGCGCTCACGGTGATGCTCGGGCCGGTCTCGTTCGCCGTGAGCGGCCTGGCCTCCAGCACGACCAGCGCCGTCATCACCTTGGCGACGCTGGCGATCGGCTGGGGCCGCGGGTTCGGGCTCGTGGCCAGGGCGCCGTTGGTACTGCCCCCGAACGCGGCCTCGCCGGTGTCGGGCCAGGGCACGGCGGCGCTCCCGCCGCCGGCGCTCGTCGAGGACCCGATGCGGGCTCCGGCCGGCACCGCGCCGACGGGTCTGAGCTCGTTGACGGCGAGGGCCGCCGCGAGCAGCACGACCACGCCGAGGACCACCATTCGAATGCTCAGTCTCTTCACTACCTATCGAGATGCAATGGTGCCAGGTTCGGTCGCATCGCGGTCGTCCTGGACTGTGCCGTCACCCGGCCGCTGGAGGTCCGCCGTGGGGTGCACGTGCGGGCGGTAGCCGGCGCGGAGCACGGCCACGACGCTCGGCGGGGTGAGCACGTCGACCCGCCCGCGCGGTGGCCGGTCCCGGCTGGCCACGTACCCGGCCGGCGACCACTCCAGCAACGATCGCCCGAGCACCAGCCAGGCGCGATCGTCCCGGGTGATGAAGGTCCCGTCCGGAAGGTCAGCCAGCTCGGCGGGCTCGGTGCTCCCGGCGCGGCCCGCGAGCCGTTCGTCGTGGAGGCGCCGGTCGATCCAGTCGGCGCCCACCGGGTCCGCGGGGTGCACCGTGGCCCACAGCTCGCGGAAGCGCCGGTAGGCCGCGTGCCGGCACTCGCCGCACGGACGGTGGCCGGCGGCGAACGCGGTCGCCTCGTCGAGGAAGAACAGCTCGGTCCAGGTCCGGGGGCTCATGACCTCCCGGCGCCGGCCACGGAACTCCAGGCGACAGATGATCCAGCGCCGCACCTGCCACTGCCGCCGGATCGTTCGCCCCTCGTCGTGCAGCACGCCGCGGTTGCCGGTCCAGAGCCCCCGCGCCGGGTCGGCGAGGATCCGGCCGAAGGGATCGACGCGGTTCTGCAGGGGCATTGGCCTGAACATTTTCGCCGAAGAAGAGAGCCCGCCTACCGATGCAGCACGAAGGCACGAAGAGCACGAAGACGCACGAAGGGCTTCGAGGTCAGACTCAGCGTTCCAGCCGATCCCAGATCCCCCATTCCTTCGTGCGTCTTCGTGTCCTTCGTGCCTTCGTGCTTCAGACCAATTTCGGAATCAACCAACTAGCGCGTGATCGTGCATGGATGGCCAGGGGGTCGTCCCGCGGATGCTTGCATTACTGGGGCCAGGTAATTCAGAATCGATGTCTCTGTGCTCCACTCGCCCGCCCGTTCTCTCATCGTGGCCGTGGCGGCATCCCTCCT
>DASYBH010000285.1:0-10197 GCA_036500885.1 Candidatus Dormiibacterota bacterium | reverse complement strand
GTTGATGAAGCCACTGGCCCCCCCTCACGAACCGTTGTTGAAAGTTCGGCTCATCTTGCCCGCCCGGAGGGCGACGCGCAAGAGTGCGAATCGGTGCGAGCGTCTGACCGACGGGCGCCTGCCGGCCGTGTCTCATGTACGCCGGAGGGGCCGGAGAAACGATCTTTACGGGCTGGATTGACGCGATCCTCGGCCGGCCGTAGTGTGGGCCCGCCCCCCAGGGAGGGTGGGGGCGGGGCCTCCTCTCTGCCTGCCGCCGCTACGCGCCGGCCGTGGTCACCAGGTTCAGCACGTAGACGCCGGCGCTGCCCGCCACCGCCAGGCGGGTCGGCGGGGATGGGAGCCAGCAGCACGTGCGGACCGCGCCGGCGACCCGCAGCACCGTGGCGCAGGCGGCGGCCGACGTGCTCCACAGCCGCACCGTGTGGTCCTCCGCCGCCGAGGCGAGCCAGGCGCCGTCCGGGCTGAAGGCCAGCCCTCGCACCGAGTCGGTGTGGCCGTTGAGCGTGGCGAGCGGCGCGCCGTCGGGCACGCTCCAGAGCTGCACGGTCCGGTCGTGTCCCGCCGAGGCGAGCCAGGCGCCGTCCGGGCTGACCGCCAGCGCGGTCACCGAGAACCTCTGTCCCAGGTGCTTGGGCGAGTACGCGTGGCCGGTGAGCGTGGCGAGGAGGGCGCCGTCGCCGATGCTCCACAGTCGCACGCTCTGATCGTGCCCGCCGGTGGCGAGCCAGCACGCGTCGGGGCTGATGACCAGCGCGGTCACGGAGTGACCGGCGTCGGCGATGACCGCGCCGGGCGAGCCGTCGACGGTGCTCCACCGGCGCACCACGTGGTCGTGGCCGGCCGACGCCAGCCAGGTGCCGTCCGGCCCGACCACCAACCCGCGGACGGAGTCGGCGTGCCCGGTGAGCACGGCCCGGACGGACCAGTCCGTCGTGCTCCAGATGCGGATGGTGTGGTCGTGCCCGGCGGATGCGAGCCAGGCGCCGTCGGGGCCGATCGCCAGCGCCCGCACCGTGTCGGCGTGCCCGGTCAGGACCGAGCGGAGGGAACCGTCGCCGGCGCTCCACAACCGCACCGTGCGGTCGTCGCCGGCGGACGCGACCCAGGCGCCGTCCGGGCTCGCCACGAGCGCTCGCACCGTGCCGGTGTGGCCGGTGAGCGCCGTCCGCCCGGCGGCGCCCGTCGTGCTCCAGAGCCGCATCGTCCGGTCGTGACCGGCCGATGCGAGCCATGTGCCGTCCGAGCTGACCGCCAGCGCGCGCACCGAGTGCGTGTGACCGGTGAGCGCGGCGCGCAGCGAACGACGGCGGACGTCCCAGAGGCGGACCACCTGGTCGTCGCCGGCGGAGGCCAGCCAGGCGCCGTCCGGGCTGGCGACCAGCGCGCGCACCCAGCCGGCGTGCCCGGCCAGCGTGGCGAGGAGCGCGCCGTCGGTGACGCTCCACAGCCGCACCGTGCCGTCGTCGCCGGCGGAGGCCAGCCATGTGCCGTCCGAGCCGGCCGCCAGCGCCCGCACCGCGTCGGTGTGGCCGAAGAGCGTGCTCCGCAGCGACCCGTCGTCCGCGTTCCAGATGCGGACTGCCCGGTCGTCGCCGGCTGATGCGAGCCACGCGCCGTCCCGGCTGATCGCCAGCGCTCGCACCGACCCGGTGTGCCCCGCCAGGGTGGCGCGCGGGAAGCCGCCGGCGGTGCTCCACAGCCGCACCGTGCCGTCGTCGCCGGCGGAGGCCAGCCAGGAGCCGTCGGCGCTCACGGCCAGGGCGCGCACGCAGTCGGTGTGGGCGGCGAGCCTGGCCCGGCGGGAGCCGTCCTCGACGTCCGAGAGCAGCACCGTGTGGTCGTGGCTCGCGGACGCCAGCCAGCGCCCCTTCGGGTCGGCCGCCAGCGCCGTCACCCAGTACGTGTGGCCGGTGAGGGTGCCGCGCGGGGAGCCGTCCGCCGCGCTCCACAGGCGCACCGACGGGTCGTCGCCGGCGGAGGCGAGCCAGGTGCCGTCGGGGCTGATGGCCAGGGCCTCCACCGAGCCGTGATGGCCGGGAAGGACCCTCAGGGCCGCGGGATGCGGCAGGTCGGGGAGCGGCCAGGCCGGGGCCAGGCGTGGGTGCGAGAGCGACGCGGCGTACGGCCGCACGACCGGCGCCAGCTCCGGCTCACCCTCCAACCGGGCCAGCAGTGTCGCGCCCAGGCCGTGCGACGGTTCGAGCGCGTCGAACAGGTGGGCGTTCTGGGCGAGCAGCCGCCGCAGCCGGACGGCCACCGCGCTCGTCGCCAGGGCGAGGTCCGCGTCGACCCCGGGCGGGCCCAGCCGCTGCAGCTTGGCGACCACCCAGCGCAGGTCACAGACCAGCTCCTCCAGCTCGGCGGTCTCGGGGCCGCCGTCCCTGCCGGCCTCCCGCAGGTGGTGGCCGAGCTGGCTCCACAGGTAGCGGTGGTCGCCCATGGTCCACCACGCGGTCCGCGCCCGACCGCCGCCGTCGACCGTGGACAGCAGTCGCCGGTGCGCGTCCAGCAGGGAGCGGTGCAGCGCCGGCAGCTGGCCCGCCGCCCGCTTCTTCAGGTAGCCCAACAGCACGTCGTGCAGCCGCAGCCGCGGCGCCGGCGTCACCTGGTACTCCTGCACCAGCGACAGGTCGGCCAGCTCCAGGCACAGCCGCTCGACCGCTCGCGCGTCCATGCCACCGGTCGCGGCCCAGAAGACCTCCAGCGTCGCCTGCGAGACGTCCACGTCCTCGGGGAACACGGCCAGCTCCAGGTAGCGCTCGACCTGGCCGGCGCCGCCCTCGCGGAGCGCGGTCAGGCTGGCCTCGACGGTGGCCGAGACGGCGTCGGTCCGCGCCTGCGGATCGAACACGTCCAGCGCGTCGGGGTGGCGCCGGTCCAGCCCGGCGGGGCCGCCCTCGACCAGGCTCGTCTCGACGCGGCGCGCGGCCTCGGCCACGGTCGCGCCGTACTTCACCCAGCGCCGGATGGCCCGGTTGACCAGGCGCAGCAGCACCGGCCAGCGCCCCGTCCGCCGCAGCAGGTCCGCCAGGTCGGGCAGATAGTCTCCCAGTCCGTCGGTGAGCAGGCTGAGGGCCTCGGCGGAGGTCATCGCGTCGACCGTGACGGACCGCGTGTCGGCCGACAGGATGGAGTCGACGCGCGTGGTGATCAGCCGCGTGCAGCCGGAGCCGGCGGCCAGGAAGGGTTCGAGCTGGTCCGACCGCCACACGTCGTCGATCACCAGCAGCCGGCGCTCCGCCCCCAGCAGGCGGCCCAGGTGATGGCCGGCCTGTTCGGGGTCGACGAAGGTGGGGCGCTCGCCGGAGAGGTGCAATGACAGGTCGTTGATCTTGGCGGCCAGCGCGGCGCCGGCGACCTGCTGGCCGACGGTCACCCAGAGGACGCCGCCGGGGAACCGGTCGCGGACCTGGTGGCAGAGCTGCGCCGCCAGCGTGGTCTTGCCGAACCCGCCGGCGCCCCTGAGCGCCGTCGTCAGCGCGACGCTTCCGCCGGAGAGCCGGCTGATCACCTCGTCCATCAGGTCCGGCCGCGCCACCACGGTGTGCAGCTGGGCCGGCGCCATGAACGGGGGCGGAGGTGGGGACGGCGCCGCCTGTCCGCCGGCGGTGGACGTGAGCTCGATCAGCGCGTGGATCAGCTCCTTCTCCAGCTGCTCGGGAGAGGCCACGAACGCGGTGATCACACCCGACTCCTGGAGCCGGCGGCGGAACGCCTCCTGGCGGTCACCGTGCTTGCGGTCGATCAGGTTGGCGGCGGGGAGCGGGAGGGGGGCGTTCTCGTCGAGCAGGAAGATCAGGCGCGGCCGGCCCAGGTCGGTCGCCGCCTGGAACTCCAGCTCCGTGTAGGAGACGTCCGGCCGGTCGTGTACCGGCGACCCGTAGCGAAGGCCGATGATCCCGACGTAGATGTCCGCCGACTGGACCATGCGGACGCAGTAGTCGGCGGGCCTGGCGTCCCTGACCGCGAAGTAGGCCATGTCGGTCACGGCGCCCCCGATCCGGTTGATGGCGGCCTCGGCGGCGCTGACGAAGGAGCGGTCGGGAGGGAACGCGCGGAGCTCCGAGGTGTGGCTCAAGAACACGCGTCGCGCCACCATGCCCTCATTCTCCCAGTCCGACTTGACGATCAGCCCCTCGTTTGAAGGCTACCAGAAGCCAGGCGAGCGCTCCGGACTTGACAGCCAGTGTGAGCGGCGATGCTATTGCCCGGTCGTGCCGGGAGCCGCTGAGCGGAGGCGCTCCGCCGCCACCTCGGGCACGATGTCGTTGATGAAGACGCCGGCGGCCGTCTCGCTGCCGGCCAGGTACTTGAGCCTGGACTTGGCCCGGCGGGGCGAGGTCAGCTCCACGTGCAGGTGCGCCAGCTCACCACCCTCACCGACCGGGGCCTGCTGGAACGCCAGGACGTAGGGCATCGGGTCGCCGAACAGCCCGTCGAACCGGCCCAGCACGTCCTTCAACAGCACGGCCAGGCCGTCCCGCTCGCCGTCCGTCAGGCCCGGGAGGTCGGGGATGTGACGCACCGGGTACAGGTGCAGCTCGTACGGCCAGCGCGCGGCCGCCGGCACGAACGCGATCCAGCCGGGAGCGCCGGTGACGACGCGCGTACCCGCGGCGGTCTCGGCCGCGACCACCGAGCAGAACAGGCACTCGCCGGTTCGCCGGGAGTGCCGGCCTGCCGAAGCCAGCTTGCGGGTCATGCGAGGGGTGACGAACGGGTAGGCGTAGATCTGGCCGTGGGGGTGGCGCAGCGTGACCCCGATCTGCTCGCCCCGGTTCTCGAAGGGCATCACCTGCTTCACGCCGTCGAGCCGCGACAGTGCGTCAGTGCGGTCGGCCCAGACGTCCACGATGGTTCGCAGGCGCCGGTGGCCGAGCTGGCCGAGCGCGCCATCGTGGTCGGACGTGAAGCAGACCACCTCGCAGCGGCCGATCCCGGGCCGGCGGCGGGTCAGCGTGGTGAGCTCGCCCTCGGCGGCGCACGGCCGCTCGGCGAGGGACGGGAACCGGTTCTCGAACACGACCACGTCGTAGCTCGGCTCCGGGATCTCTGTGAGCCGGCCGGCGGCCGACGGACAGAGCGGGCAGAGCTCGGCCGGAGGAAGGTACGTCCGGCTCTGCCGATGCGATGCGACCACGACCCACTCATCCATGACCGGGTCGTACCGGATCTCGGACTCGGTGGTCGCTTGCGGGAGGTCACGCCGGTCGGGAGCGTCACGGGGGCCGGCGTCGGACTCGTCGTAGTAGATCAGCTCACGGCCGTCCGACAGGTGGGTGACGGTCTTCTTCATGCGCCCGACCGCGGTTCGGCCGGCGAGGGCGGCGCCGCGGACCTCTCGACCGGCGTGAACACGTGCCTATTCAACACGAAGCCACGAGATGCCAACGAAGGCCAACGTCAGGCCGTTCGCCTTGTCACGCGGCCGGCTGGCGGTGACCACCGGGCGACCTGTGCGATGCTGCGGGTGATGGGCGGCGTCTTCACCTATGCCAATCCCCCGGTGATCCGATGGGGCGCCGGTTCGATCGCCGAGCTCGGCGCCGAGGTCGAGCGACTGGGCGGCACCCGGGTCGCGGTGGTCACGACCCGGTCCCTCGCCTCCGACGCCGCGGGCATCCTGGCGCTTCGCGACTCACCGCCGGTGACCGTCGTGATCGGCCAGCACACGCCGATCGCCGAGGTCGAGCGGGCGGCCGGCGAGATCGCCGCGGCCGGCGCCGACCTCCTCGTGAGCCTGGGCGGCGGCAGCCCGATCGACGCCGCCAAGGTGATCGGCCGCCTGGTCGCCGACAGGTCCGCGGCGCCGGGGCGGTCGATCCCGCACGTCGCCGTCCCGACGACCCTCTCGGTCGCCGAGCTCGCCGCCGGCGCCGGCGTCACCGACGAGTCGGGCGACAAGGTGGGCCGGCGCGACCCGCGGATGCTGCCCGACGTCGTGATCTACGACGGGCGGCTCGCGCTGCGCACGCCGATCCAGCTCTGGTTGAGCACGGGCATCCGCGCGCTGGACCACGCGATCGAGAGCTACCTCGCGCCGGGGGAGCACCCGCTGTCGGACGTCCTCGCGCTGGAGGCCGTGCGGCGGCTGTTCGCGACGCTGCCGATGGCCATCGCCGACCCGGCCGACGCGTCGGTCCGAACCGAGAACCAGCTCGCGGCGTGGTTCTCCTACACGCTGACCGGACCGACGGCGGGTGGGCTGAGCCACACGATGGGCAAGCAGATCGGCGCCCGGCACGGCATCCCGCACGGGGTCACGTCCTGCCTGCTGCTGCCGCACGTGATGCGCTACCAGGTGGCGCGGCTGCCGCGCCGCCTGGCGGAGCTGAGCGAGGCCACCGGCTCCGGCGGCGGCCCGCTGGCGGCCGCCGCCGACGTCCAGCGCCTGATCCACGAACTGTGCCTCCCACAGCACATCGCCGACTACGGCATCGGCGAGCCGGAGCTGAGGGCGGCGGCGGACACGCTGCGCGCCCCGGTGCCGGCCGCCGACCTCCTGGAGATCTACCTGGCGGCGCTCTGAGCCCTGCCGCCCGGGGGTCGGAGCCCCCGGCGTGCGTCAGTCGTGGCCCAGCACGGCCTCCAGCTGGAACGGGGCGCTCGTCAGCCGGCGGCCGGTCACGTCCCTGATCGCGTTGCCGACGGCGGCGAGCACCGGGATGACCGGCGGCTCACCAACGCCCCGCGCGCCCAGCGGTCCCTCCTCGCTGGGGATCTCGACCAGCTCCACCTCGATCGGAGGCACCTGGTCGGCGGTCGGCAGCACGTAGTCCGCGAACGTCGCGGTGCGCGGCTGCCCCTCGCCATCGTGCACGATCTCCTCGCCGAGCGCCCGGCCGAGGCCCTGCACCACGCCGCCGTGGACCTGCGCCTCGACCTCCGCCCGGTTCAGCGCCCGGCCCACGTCCTGGATGGCGGCGTAGCGGGAGACCTGCAGCGCGCCGGTCTGGTGGTCGACCCGCACCCTGGCCACGTGCACGGTGCACATCGGCGCGGCCTTGTTCACCCCCGCCCGGCCGACCGCGTGGACCGGCCCGTGGCCGTCGGCCGCGGCCTTCGCAACGTCCGCGAGGGTGATCTGCCGGAAGGGCGCGCCCTTGACGTGCACCGCCCGGTCCTCCAGCTCCAGGTCCTCGGGCGAGGCCTCCAGCCGGGCCGCGGCGATGTCGAGGATCTGCCGCTTCGCCTCGAGCACGGCCCTGATCACCGCGGGCCCGACGCTGTACGTGATCGCGCTGCCGGCGGCCATAGGGGAGGCCGGCGCCGTCGCCGAGTCACCCTTCAGGATCCGGATGCGGTCCGCCGGCACGCCCATCGTCTCGGCGGCGAGCGCCGTGAAGCCCGTGTCACTGCCGCTGATGTCGATCGAGCCGAGGTGCACGGTCAGCGAGCCGTCGCGCTCCAGCAGGCAGGCCGCGGCCGCCGGTCCGTAGCCGCCCGGCCACGACCCGACCGCGACGCCCACGCCCTCGCCGTCCGCCCTCGCGTCCGTGTAGGCCGGGTGGCTCCGCGCCCGCTCCAGGCAGTCGACGAGGCCGATCCGCGGCCACGGGGAGCCGTCTCCGCGCGGGTCGCCCTCGCGCGAGGCATTGCGGAGGCGGAACTCGATCGGGTCGATCCCCAGCCGGCGCGCGAGCTCATCCATGCAGGACTCGAGGGCGAAGTAGGCCTGCGGGGCGCCCGGCGCGCGGTACGAGGTGGCCGGGAGCTTGTGCGTCGCCACCTCGCGACCCGTCAGGTGCGCGTTGGGGACCCGGTACGTGGAGACGAGCAGCTCGCACGTGATGCCGCTGTGCCAGCCGGTGCCCGAGCCGTTGTCGAACGTCACCTCGCCGCGGAGCGCCGTCAGCTGGCCGCCGGCGGTGGCGCCGAGCTCCAGCGTGATGCCGGCGGACGGGGCCGGACGTCCGATCAGGAACTCCTCGTTGCGGCTGAGCGCCAGGCGCACCGGCCGGCGGGCGTGGCGCGCCAGGTGGGCGACCAGCGGCTCCAGCTGGACGATCTTGCCGCCGAAGCCGCCTCCGACGGGCATGGCCACCACCCGCACCTGGCCGGGGTCGATCCCGAGCGAGGCCGCAACGGCGTCGCGCGCGGCTCCGGTGCCCTGCGTCGGCGACCAGACGGTGATCGTCCCGTCGGCGCTCGCCGCCGCCGTGGCGACATGGGGCTCGAGGAACGCATGGTGCACCCTGGCGCTGGTGTACGTGCCGCTCACCACCACGCTGGCCTCGGTCAGCCCGGCCTCCACGTCGCCGCGCCGCACCTCGGTGCGCGAGGTCACGTTGCCCGCCGGAGTGGGGCCGTCGCCGCCGGCGCCGCTCCCGGCGCCGTGCAGTGACGCCTCGTCGCTCTCCGACGCGGACTCGGGGAGGACGCGCGGGGCGCCGGCCTGGAGCGCGAGCTCGACCTCCGTCACGGCGGGCAGCGGGTCGTACGTCACCTCGACGGCCTGTGCGCCGTCGGCGGCGGCCTCGGGCGTCTCGGCGATCACCGCGGCCACCGGCTGCCCCACGTGGAACACCCTGCCGTTCGCGAGGGGGACGTCGGGCCCGACGTCGGCCAGCCCGAGGTCGCCTGCCGTCACGACGGCGATCACGCCCGGCACGGCCAGCGCCTGCCCGGCGTCGACCGCCGTGATGGCGCCGCTCGGCAGGTAGCTGGTGACCAGGCTGGCGTGGGCGAGCCCGACCATCGGCAGGTCCTCGGTGAAGACCAGGCGACCGGTGACCTTGCTCGCGCCCTCAGTCCTTCTCATGCGTTCCTCCAGTCTGGGCGGCCCGGGCCGCGCTCCGCGGGTGGCGATCCCGCTCAGCGTACGGAACTCCTGGCTCGAAGAAGCTTCAGGTCAGAACCCGCACGGGCCGGCCCGCGAGGAACGCGGCGACGTCCTCGGCCGCCTCCCGGTAGAAGGTCCGGTAGGTGTCCTCCGTGACGTAGCCGATGTGCGGGGTCAGCACGGTGTTGGGCATGCTGCGCCACGGGTCGTCGGACGGGAGCGGCTCCACGCCGTAGACGTCGATGGCGGCGCCGGCGATCCGGCCTCCACGCAGGTGCGCGGCCAGCGCGGCCTCGTCCACGATCGGCCCGCGCGAGGTGTTGACGAGGTGGGCCGTGGGCTTCATCAGCGTCAGCTCCGTCTCGCCGACCAGGCCCAGTGTGCGGTCGCTCAGCACCAGGTGGATCGTGAGCACGTCGGCCAGCCGGAACAGCTCCTCCCTCTCGACGCGGCGCGCACCGCCCCCGGCCGCCGCCTCGGCGGTCAGGTTCTGGCTCCAGGCGACGACCTCCATACCGAAGGCGGCGCCGACGGCCGCGACCCGCCGGCCGATCTTGCCGAGGCCGAGCACGCCGAGCGTCCTGCCGCTCAGGTCGATGCCCAGCGTGTGCTGCCAGCCGCCGGCGCGGACCGCCGCGTCCTCGGCCGGCACGCGGCGGAGCAGGGCGAGTATCAGCGCCCAGGTCAGCTCCGCCGTGCTCGTGTTGGAGCCCGCGGTGCCGCAGACGGTGATGCCCAGGTCGGCGGCCGCACCCATGTCGATCGCGGCGTTGCGCATGCCGGTCGTGACCAGCAGTCGGAGCCGGGGCAGGCGGGCCAGCACCTCGCGCGGGAAGGGCGTCCGCTCGCGCATCGCGACCACGACGTCGAAGTCGGCCAGTCGAGCGGAGAGCGTCGTAGCGTTTGGATCGTGGTCGGCGAAGAACGTGATCGCAGCCTCGGGCAGCGTTGCCCCCCAATCGGCCATACGACCAGCCACTCGCTGATAGTCGTCGAGGACGGCAATTCGGACCATGGAATGCCCGCCCATGGTAAGTGACCGCCAGCCTGTAGGGTCCGCACGTTGAACGGCGGGCGAGCTTCACCCAGGCTGGAGGTGGAGGTCACCTGACTTGAACTCAGTACCGGAACCAGGAAACGGAACGTTCGAGCTGCGGCGCCGGCGCCACGTGTCGCAGGGTGCCCAGCCGGGGATGCTGGTTCGCTGGAGTCTCGGGTCGTCGGGGACCGTGCGGGCCGCCGCCACCACGTCTCCCGCGTGGAGGTCGAGCGCATCGGTGGGGAAGACGCCCACCAGAGGGTCCACGCCGGCATAAGGCCGGCCGATCGCGATCGGCCCCGGGCTGAACTGAGCGACGTGCAACGGGGTTGCCGGGGTCCGAGCCCCGCTGGCGGCCCCTATCATCGATGGG
>DASYBH010000284.1:0-6761 GCA_036500885.1 Candidatus Dormiibacterota bacterium | reverse complement strand
CGCCCAATCGGCCATACGACCAGCCACGCGCTGATAGTCGTCGAGGACGGCAATTCGGACCATGGAATGCCCGCCCATGGTAAGTGACCGCCAGCCTGTAGGGTCCGCACGTTGAACGGCGGGCGAGGTTCACCCAGGCTGGGGGTGGAGGTCACCTGACTTGAACTCAGTACCGGAACCGGGAAACGGAACGTTCGAGCTGCGGCGCCGGCGCCACGTGTCGCAGGGAGCCCAGCCGGGGATGCTGGTTCGCTGGAGTCTCGCGTCGTCGGGGACCGTGCGGGCCGCCGCCACCACGCCTCCCGCCTGGAGGTCGAGCGCATCGGTGGGGAAGACGCCCACCAGAGGGTCCACGCCAGCATAGGGCCGGCCGATCGCGATCGGCCCCCGGCTGCACCTGAGCGACGTGCAACGGGGTTGCCGCGCACTCTGCCCCGGTCCGAGCCCCGCTGGCGGCCCCTATGATCGATGGGTGGTGAGGGCGCGAGCGTGACCGCCGGTGGCGCGGCGAGGAGCAGGCCGGCGCGCGATCACTGCCTGGCGCCGTCCAGGGCGGTGGACGTCCCGTCCGGGGCGCGCTACACGCGGATGTTCCCCAGCCTGCCTCCGCTGGCCGTCGACGTGGCGCTGCTGCATGCGATCGGCCGGGCGGAAGGGCTCTGGGACGGCGATAGGCGCCACCCCGACGAGTCCCGGACGGTGGCGGCCGTCTGGCCGGTGTTCGGCCAGTTCGTGGCGCACGACATCACGGCTGATCGCTCGCCGGTGGCTCACCACGACGACGAGGAGCTGCTGCGCAACGCCCGCAGCGCCCGGCTGGACCTGGAGTGCCTGTACGGCGACGGGCCGGTCGGCAGCCCCTATCTCTACGGCCGTCGGGATGCCGCCAAGCTGCTGGTCGGGCTGAACGACCGCGGCCGACCCGACGACCTGCCGCGCAACCAGGAGGGCGTCGCCCTGGTGGGCGACCCGCGCCAGGACAGTCACCTGCTCGTTTCGCAGCTGCACCTGGCGATGATCCGGGCGCACAACCGCCTGGTCGACCGGCTCCGCGCGGACGGCGTCCCGGAGGCGGACCTGTTCGAGGAGGCGCGGCGAGCGCTGACCTGGCACTACCAGTGGGTGGTGCTGCACGATTTCCTGCCCACGACGATCGGCGCCGAGCGCGCCCGGAGGCTGCGGGAGCAGGGTCCCAGGTTCTACCGGCCGGCCGGCGCCGCGACGATCCCGCTGGAGTTCGCGGACGCGGCCTACCGCTACGGCCACAGCCAGATGCGGCACACCTACCAGGTCCAGCGTGGCGGGCCCGCGCTGCCGCTGTTCCCCGACCTGGTCGGGTTCCGGCCGGTGCCGGCGGACCGGGTCGTGGACTGGTCGATGCTCGTGGACGTTCCCGGCGCGGCGCCCGCGCTGCGTTCGCGGCCGATCGACGGGCGCCTGCCGCGCCCGCTGATCCACCTCCCCGTCGACCTCACCGGCGAGCTGGACGACCCGGAGTACGAGTCGCTGGCGGTGCGCGACCTCCAGCGCGGCGTCGCCACCGGCCTGCCGTCGGGAGAGGCGGTGGCGCGCTGCATCGGAGAGGAGCTTCTCGGCCGTGAGCAGATCGGGCTCGCCCAGCAGGGCTGGTCGGGCGAGACGCCGCTCATGTACTACCTGCTGAAGGAGGCCGAGGTGCGCGAGAAGGGCGAGCGGCTGGGACCGGTCGGCGCGCTCCTGGTCGGCGAGGTGCTGCTGGGGATCGTGGACGCGGACCCGGCATCCCACCGGTCGGTCGACCCCGGTTGGCGCCCGACCCTGCCATCGCGCGACCCCGACCGCTTCACGCTGGCCGACCTGCTGGCGCCCGCGTAGGGCGCCGCCGCCGGCCCAGGGGCTCCTATCCTCGGGTCCAGCGGTAGAGGTCGCGCAGGCAACCCACGATGCCGCCGTGAAGGGCGTCGCGGTCGGCCGTCACCGTGAGTCCGGTCCTGTCATACGTGGATGACATACGAGGCAGGACCGGTTTCGGTTCGTGTGACTGACCAGGGTCCCATCGCATGACTCGACGCGGCTGGGCTCTCTTCGCCGCAATGGCCATCATCTGGGGCGTCCCCTACCTGCTGATCAAGGTCGCGGTCGCGGACCTCAGCCCGGTGACGCTCGTGCTCCTCCGGACCAGCGTCGGGGCCCTGCTCCTGGTTCCGCTCGCCGCCGTGCGGGGAGATCTCTCTCCGCTGCTCGGCCACTGGAAGGCGGTTGTCGCCTACACGCTCGTCGAGGCGACAGTGCCCTGGCTGCTGCTCTCGAACGCGGAGCGGCACCTCTCGAGCTCGCTCACCGGCCTGCTCATCGCCGCCGTCCCCCTGATCGGCGCGGTGCTGGGCCTGCTCGCCGGCGGCGACGACCGCCTGGACGTCCGTCGAGCCGCCGGGCTGGTCATCGGCTTCATCGGGGTTGCCGCGCTCCTCGGGCTCGACCTCTCCATGGTCGACGCGGGCTCGGTCGCGCAGGTGGGCCTGGTCGCCGTCGGCTACGCGATGGGGCCGATGATCGTCGCACGCCGCCTCTCGGGCGTCCCCGCTCTCGGCGTCGTGGCGTCATCCCTGGCGCTGACGGCGGTGGTGTACGCGCCGATCGGCGTGGCCCAGCTGCCGCACACGATGCCGTCCGCGCGCGTCATCGGCGCCGTCGCCATCCTGGGCGTGCTGTGCACGGCCCTGGCCTTCCTGCTCTTCTTCGCGCTCATCGCCGAGGTCGGGCCGCTGCGAGCGCAGGCGATCACGTACGTCAACCCGGCGGTGGCCCTGGCGCTGGGCGTCGCCCTCCTCGGAGAGCCCTTCACCGCCGGCGCCGCCGTCGGATTCGGCCTGATCCTCGTCGGGCTGCTGCTGGCGACGCGGCGCCGGGCCGCCGGGAGTCGGTCCGAGCAGCACGACGCGGCGGCCAGCGATGCCGCGTAGGACCAGACCGCGGGAGGCTTCCTGTCTACTCCCGGCCGCGGGCGATCGCCTCGAGCTGCCGGACCTGGCGCAGGTCCCACAGGATCTTGCCCATCCGGAACGGCGCCACGACGGGGCCGACCACCGCGGCCAGCAGGAGCGCGACCGGCCCGTCCTGCTGGTAGTCGTCGCCGTCTGAACCCCGCATCACTCGCCACCCGGACGGGTAGCTGGCGACGACGTAGCCGAGCAGCGTCTCGATGGCGACGATCACCGGGCGGCTGTGGACGATCCCGACGGCGGCTCCGACCAGGAGGAGTGCCGCGAGGCCCGTGAGCGCGAAGAACCAGACGGCGGAGAGCACCAGCTCCCGCCGGCGCCGGCCCGTCCACGCGAGCATGCACGACGCGCAGCTCGGCGGTTGGAACCGCTCGAAGCAGCGTCCGCAGAGCCCGGCCCCGCACTCCAGGCACGTCCCGACCGCAACCGCGCCGTGGTGCTGCCGGCATGCCAGCATGGTCTGGGCCGGTGCGGCCGGCCTGCGCTCGTAGACGGCCGGGTCGGGGGCTGGCTCCCACCGATCGCGTCGCCCGGCATGGTCCTTCTGCGCGAGGAGCTCGCGATCGTAGGCTGCTCGCCGGTGCGGATCGCGCAGGACCTCGAAGGCCGCGTTGATCTCCCTCATCCGCAGGCCGGTGGGGTCCGCCGCTGCCACGTCGGGATGGTACTTGCGCGCAAGCCGTCGATAGGCCGCCTCCAGTATCTCGGGCTCAACCCTGGAATCGACCTGGAGGATCTCGTAGAGAGTGCGCTCCGCGGGCATCAGCTGCAATCTACCCGACGTCATGTTTCCGTGACCCGGGACCGGTTCCCTACGGCCGGGTCCGCGATCATGAACCCGGTGAATCCATGGGCGACGCTGTGCATCGTCACGCCGCGTCTGCTGGTCCGAGACCTCGCCGAGGACGACCTCGCCGCCGTCCACGCGTTCCGGGCGGATCCGCGGGTGACCCGTTTCATGGGCTTCCTGCCAGAAACGCTCGCCGAGTCGCGGGGATGGCTGACCGAGGCGGTCGGCCACAACAGGCTGACGCCGCGCCATGCGTTCAACTTCGGTATCGTGCTCCATTCGGACCGCCGGCTGATCGGCTGGATCGGCATCGGGCAGTCGCAGCGTGACCGCGCGCCGGGGACGTTCGGGTTGAGCTACATGCTCCACAGCGCGCACCACGGCCGCGGCTACATGACGGAGGCGGCGCGGGTGGTCGTCGCCTTCGGCTTCGGCGTCCTGCGCGGCCAGCGAGTCGGAGCGTGGTGCTACGCGGAGAACCACGCCTCTGTGGGCGTCCTCAGAAAGGTCGGCCTGGTCCTCCAGCGCCGCTACTGGGACGAGGATCCCACGACCGGCCAGCCCGAGGAGTGCCTGGAGTTCGCCGTGAGCCTGGAGGAATGGCTCGCCAGGTAGATGATGATGGTGGGCATGCGGATCACGGTCGTCCGACACGTCGCGCTCCCGCTCGAGAGGCGGCGCCTCCCGCCCGACCGCCAGTTGTAGCGTCCACCCCAGGGCGGGCTGCATGGCGAGCCGCGGGACGGTGGCGATCATCGGCGGCGGGCCCTCCGGGCTCGTCTCGGCGAAGGCGGCCCTCGAGTTCGGTCTCAGGCCGGCGGTGTTCGAGGCGCAGCCGGACATCGGCGGTGTGTGGCGGCCGGAGACGGGCGCGGCGTGGCCGGCGATGGCCACGAACCTCTCCCGGCACACGTGCGCGTTCTCGGACCATCCCTGGGAGCCGGCGGCGCCCGACTTCCCGACTCAGGGGGCCGTCCACGGCTACCTCCGGCGCTACGCGGAGGCGTTCGGGCTCATGCCATCGGTGCGCACGGGCTGCTCGGTCGAGCGCCTGCGGCGCGGGTCGGCCGGCTGGTCGGTGCACTGGCGGGACGTTGCCACCGGGCGGCGCGGCACGGAGTCGTTCGACGCGGCGGTCGTCGCCTCGGGCATCTTCAGCCGTCCGTTCGTCCCCCGGCTCCCCGGGCGGGATCGCTATCGCGGTCGCGTCCTGCACAGCGCCCGGTTCCGCGCGCCCGACCAGGTGCGCGGGCGTCGGGTCGCCGTCGTCGGCATGGCCTTCAGCGGCGCCGAGATCGCCACCGAGCTGGCCGCCTCGGGCGCCGAGGTCACCGGCATCGCCAGCCGGCCGATGTGGATCCTGCCGCGCCACCTGCCCAGCCCGACCACGCGGACGCGGCTGCCCCTGGACCTGGTCCTCTACCGCCGCGCGCCGGAGAGGGGCGAGGGACCTGTGGCCCCATTCGAGGCGAACCGAGCGCGGAATCGCCGGCTCGACGCCCTCGGCGGCAACCCCGGCCGCATCGATCCGCGCCTGCACATCGACCCCGACGGCGGCCAACCCGCTCACGTGGTCGTCTCCGACCACCTGGCCGGCGCCCTTCGCTCCGGGGCCCTGTCGCTCCGGGTGGGCAGGGCCAGCCGGCTGGAGCGCGAGGGCGTCGTGCTCGACGGCGGCGTCACCGTGGCCGCGGACGCGATCGTCTGGTGCACCGGCTACGAGCTCGACCTGCCCTTCCTCTCGCGCCGTGAGCTGGACCCGCTCGGCTTCGACCCGTCGGACCGGCTGCAGCCGGTCCTGCTCCACCTCTGCACGTTCCATCCGGACCTTCCCGGCCTGGCCTTCGTCGGCATCTACCGGGGGCCGTACTTCGGCGTGATCGAGCTGCAGGCGCGCTGGGCCTGCGGGGTGCTCTCGGGGTGCCTCCCCGCGCCCGAGCGGGAGGACATGGCGTGGGGTCTCGAGGCCGAGGCGCGCGTGCGCGGCACGGCCCCGCGGCCCCAATTCCCCCACGGCGACTACGTCGGCCTGGCCGACCGGATCGCGAGCCGGTTCGGCGTGCTGCCCGACCTCGACGAGGCGGGCGAGCTGGGCGACTGGCTGCGAGACGGGCCCGTGGTGCCGGCGCAGTACCGGCTGCGCGGGCCCCACAGCGACCGCGCCGCGGCGATCCCGGCGATCGCCCTTGCGGCCCGGAGAGCCCGAACGTAGAGTGGCCGGTGGCCATGCACGTCCCGGACGCGACCGCGGGGAGGACGCCGGTCGAGGCGCGGGTCTTCCATTCGCTGGCCGGTGACTGGCGGCTGTCGAGGACCATCCCCGGCCATGGGTCGATGACTGGCGTCGCTCGCTTTCGCCATGTCGAGCCGGCCGTGCTGTCGTACGAGGAGGAGGGCCGGCTCGCGCTGACCTCTGGACTGGTGGTGACCGCCCGCCGCGAGTATCGCTACGTGCTGGAGCGGGGGCAGATCCGCGTCACGTTCGCCCGGCCGAGCGAACCGGGCGGCACCCTGCACGTGCTCCGCCTGCGCCGGGATCCACCGACGCAGCGCTGCGATGTCATGGGGGCCGCGGGATGGCCGGTGGTGGCGAACGACGTCCACCTCTGCGGGCTGGACACGTACGCGGGAGAGTACCGGTTCGAGCACGACTCGCGGATCGTCATCCGGATGCGGGTGCAGGGGCCCGCCAAGGGCTTCTGGATCACGACGGTGCTCGACCGCCGGTAGCCACCGGCGTCCGGTCAGCGGCGGGGGATCGTCAGCGCCAGCAGCAGCAGGGTTGCCGCTGTGGCGAGCATCGTGCCGTAGGCGAAGCCGGCAGGCGCTCCGACCATGGGATCCCGGGAGGTCCGCGGGGACCTCCCGGGGTCTGTCGGGCTCAGCTCACGTTGATCGCGGTGTCGTCGATGACGAAGGAGGTCTGGAGGGTGTTGTCCTCCGTGCCGGTGAACTTCAGCGTGACGGTCTGTCCCGCGTAGGGGGCCAGG